>JAZKXM010000117.1:0-16982 GCA_045611585.1 Candidatus Scatosoma sp.
CCGCGCCGCAGGCGCGGCGGCTCGTATAGTCAAGGTGTCGCGTAATGCTCTTTGCCCTCAAAATCGCTTGAAATTAAAGGCTAAAATGATATAATACGAAAGATAAAGGAAGGTAACAGTAATGAAAGAGAAAAGGTATAACACGCCGTATTCGGCAAAAGAAAAAATGCGGGCTTTAAAATTATGGAAACAAAGCACGACGGAGTTCGTTTGTCACCGCTATCATTGTTCCGAACGGTCGTTATGGCGTTGGAAGGCGAAATATGACGGTACGGTGGAAAGCTTGGATAACAAATCCCACCGTCCACATACGCCGCACCCAAACAGTCAAACGGACGAGGAAATAAAGCATATTCGCGATTTGGTAAGACGAAACCCGAAAATCGGGTTAAACGAGCTTTACGGGAAATTGCGGTTGCACTATGCGTATTCGCGTAAACCCGCTACGCTTTATCGGTATTTGCGACGTACGGGGTTTTATGAAAATAAACCGAAAAAAAGTCCATATAAACCCAAGCCGTATGATACGCCGTTGCATTTGGGGGAAAAGTGGCAGCTTGACGTAAAATTCGTACCGTTTGAGTGTCGCACTACGGCGGTTCGGGGTGATCGGCATTTCTATCAATATACGATCATTGACGAAGCAAGCCGCGAACGGTTCATTTATCCTTATGAGGATTTATGCGCGACGTCAACGGTCGATTTCGTTCGTCGGGCTATTGTGTATTTTGGGTATAAGCCCAAAGAAATTCAAACGGATAACGGGTCGGAATTCACGTACACGCGGCAAACGCGAGCGGATAAGGAACATTCTTTTGATAAATTTTGCCGTTTACGGGGAATTAAGCATAAATTGATTAAACCGCGTACGCCTCGGCATAACGGGAAAGTGGAACGATCTCACCGATCGGATAACGAGCGTTTTTATAAGTGGTTAAAGTTTTATGATTTTAACGATTTATTAAAACAAATGAAAGCGTACCTGCAACGGTCGAATGAAATTCCGATTTCTACGTTGAAAAGTTGCGACGGAACGAAAAAGTGGTTGACCCCGCTTGAAAAGCGCGCCGATCTCCTTTTAACGGATTTTGGCGTTGTGGAAGAAACGCGCGGGATTCCGCTTGCGCGGGTAATTCGTGCAAAGAAAAGCAAGAGCATAACAGTACAAGTATCGTAATATTTAAAAATGTAGATAAAGAAAAACAAGCCGCCCTATCGGACGGCTATTTTGGCGTACAAATTTTGCTTTTGTTTCGGGATTTTTTGTGGATAATTCTTCTTTTTGAAATCGAAAGAAAAATTTTTTTGATTTTTTGAAAAAATTTTAAAAATACCCCTGCCAAATCCTTGACAAATCTACATTTTGTAAAAATTTCCCCAACCTCAAAAGCTCAAACGCTCGCCGCTTGCGCTTTCAACCGTTGTTCCCGTTTCAAATTGCTCTTGTACAGTATTTCCAGCTTATAGCTGTTATAACGCAACACAAACAAAGTCAAAAGGTTCAAAATCACGTTCACCACACATACGGGCAAGGAAATCAGCCACCACCCGCGCGGCGTAAAGGGATAGGGAATCATTAAAATAAATCCAACGATACAGCTCCAAAAATGCCCGCCTACGCCGTAGCAGCTTTCGAGCAAAAACCGCTTTACGTACTCCGAGCTTTTCGGATCGTCCAGCTTATTTTTACGGAACCCCGTAAAATGCCCTATTTCGGGAACGATATCCTTCCATTTACGGATATGCAGCTTCTCGTAAAAATTCTTTTCCTTTCGCCCCACGGTATAAACCCTCGAATCGTGCCTATACCATTTCGCAGGCGACAGCCGACAAAGGCTGGCGACAATCGCGTCGATTAAAATAATGGCGACAATCCCGCCGCCCATCCAGCCGACGACGTACCAATACGAATATCCCAAAATATACGCGTTCAGCCCCGAAAAGCCAAACAAACAAGCAACGATGATGCACAAATACAGTATCATTTTTCCCCTTCCTTCTTCGGGCTTTCGTCCGTTTTTTCCGTAGTATAAACCAAAGGCACGCCATACACTTCTTCGTATTTCGCCTTGCAAGCGGCGTATGCCTCCTCTAACATCTTTTGCGCGCCCGCCTTCTCTCCAAGGCTCTTGTCGGGATAGATAGGCGGCATCACGTGTAAGGTATGCCATTGCATCGGATACCCGTCGGGCCCCAGCTTTTCGTCGTCCCGCATAGTGATAAAGGTCGGCACTACGGGTACGCCCGCACGGTAGGCAATTTTAAACCCGCCGATCTTGTACGGTCTGGGCTTGCGATAATTCCACCACATTCCCTGCTCGGGATAAATCAAAACGGTGTTCCCTTTTTTCAAAATCGTATTCGTCGCCGACATAAAATTCATCATCGTCCGACGGTTCGAGGACAACGGCAAGGTGTTACAATGCCGCATCAAAAACCCAAACAGCCCAGGAAAGTTCGTATAATTCCCCTCGCGAATGATTTTATATAAGTACTTTTTGGGCAGAAATTTTCTGATTAGATGAAACACGATGTAGTTATCCGCCACCGAAAAATGGTTGCAGGTGACTACCGCACCCTCTTTGAGGGCGGCCAAATTCTCCTCCCCCGTCACGCCGTCAATGAGTACGATTCCTTTTTTAATCCAACCAAGGAAAAAGCGGTCGCCGATCAAATTCGCCAACCACCTCTTAAACTTGCTGGACGGTTTTTTGCACAAATAATCGACCTTATCAGGCAACAGCTCGGGCGCGGGGGGATCGTTTTCCACGTCCTCGTCAAAGCGCCCCTCCCGTTCGTACTGTTCGATCTTTGCCAAAATCGCCCTTCTTTCTTCGCTAACCTTCGAAATATCCATTGTTTCGACCGTTCCTTTTCGGCGCACACGCCTTTTCGTTACGCGTCGCCGTATTTTTTCAAATAATTCTCCTCGCTTTCCGCCTCTTTCAAAGCCAACGCGCGCAGATTTTTCTCACATTCCGCGTCCCCCGCCGCCATTTCAGGCGTGAACGAATCCAACGAGTCCTTGATGACAGCGAAAAATTCGCTCTTTTCCGCATACGCCCAAAAATATTCCTTGTACAAAATATCCTTATAGCGCCACGGCTTCATCGTGAGGTTATAATGCACCAATTTCGGCGCAGGCAGCCCCTCGCCAAAGATGGGCATACGGTTCCATCCCTCGTCCACAAACACTACCTTGCCCTTGCAAAGCACGTTCAAATAATCCTGATCCTGCGCCACCGTAAATTTGTATTTGCAAAGCAAATCACGGAACTTAGCGTAAAAATCAACGTCACGGAACTCTTTAAGGTTCATCACCAAAACGCCCGCGTTAAAATATTCCTCCGCAGGGATCCCCAGCACTTCTTTCGTATAAGCGCGGAATTCAGGTACGACCGCCACCGCCCCGTCGGGTACCGCCCCCACCAGCGCGCCCGTCAAATCGACGTCGTACAGCTTCGCCACGTCCTCCAACAATACGGTGTCGCTGTCGATATACAGCACCTTGTCGTATTGCGGAAACAGCCCCGCGATAAACACGCGGTAATAGGTGGCAAGCGAATAATAATCTCGCAAGCTCAACGCATTGTCGATATCCTTCAAGCGTTCGTTCACGTCTACAAAATGCACGCGCACGTTCTCTTTTTCCCGCTTTTTGATATACGCACGGCTCTCCTCGTTCAACGCCGTCGTTAAAATATAAATCTCGTAATCGTTTTCCGCGCAAGTATGATCAATCAGCGAATCGAAAGAAACGCACAAATAGGGAACGTACTTGTCGTCCACCGCATAAAACACGGGTACTGTCTTTTTCATTTTGTCCTAAAACCTCTTTTTTATAAAATAGTTTCGTTGCGTCGCCTCGCTTACCGTAACAGCTCCGCATAAGCCTTGCTGTTCAACCACCACGCTTACCGTAACAGCTCCGCACAAGCCTTGCTGTTCAACCGCCACGCTTACCGTAACAGCTCCGCACAAGCCTTGTCGTTCAACCGCCACGCTTACCGTAACAGCTCCGCACAAGCCTCGTCGCTCAACCGCCCCGCTTACCGCAAAGGCTCGGCTTTTTCAACCCAACGCATACCATTTTATAACAAAATCCCGATTTTTACAACTTTTTCGTCTCCACTTTCACTCTACGGAGGAAAAATCTCACTCTACTAACCGTTTCTGCCCGCTCTACTCAGGCGTTGTTAAGCATTAAACTGACCGCAAAAAACGGCCCTTCTTCTTCCCAACCTTTTTTCTTTATCAAAAACAAATATCTTTCCTCGAAAATATTTAAAAAACAACCAATTTTTTGGTGTTTTTGCGCATTTTTGGCTCATTTTTGCACCATTTTCACAAATCAATTCCCCCAAGCTTTCCGTCTAAAAAGCAACAATTAACCGCTTAACAACCACTCTACCCACAGTAGAATTGCCATTTTTTCGCAATTTTTCGCTCGCTTTACAAGGTCAGTTCGACAAAAAAGACTTTTTTTCGCCAAGCCCGTCAAAATCTGCCGTTTTTTTTGCGCTTTTCCCCTTTCTTTTATGTGCTTTTCCGCTTTTTTAGTCGTTTCTTCCGCTCAATTCTTCGCGCCTCCGCACTTAGATAACCACTTCCGCACCGTCAAACGCCGCAATCACGCCGTATTCCTTTTCCGCCTTCAACAGCGTTTCTTTTAAGGGAAAATTGTTATGCGAATAATGAGTGATCGCGTACATGGTAGCCTCATTTACCAAATTTCTCGCCCGCAATTCCTCTTTCATCACCATATTATCGCCCAAGCCCATGTGCCTTGAAACCTCCCCCGCCGTGCGGTACAAGAAGGTACAGTCAAAGGTAACCATATCCACCGTCCAGCCCTTCGTCTTCAAGTATTTTTCCAACTGATCAAAGCTTTCCGTCGGCAACCGACCCGTGTCTGTCAGGTGCAGATACCCCTTCCCGTTTTTGCGGATAAAGAAGACCAACGCGTCCTCCGTTTTAGAGTGCTGCGCCTTCAACGGAAACACCGTATATTCCCCCGCAACCACCTCGCAAAAGGGGGTAAGAGTAACAAACACCAACAGCTCGCTTACGTCCGCACGCAGCTCGCGGCGGGTACACTCTTCAAACACCTTTTTCACCTCGGCGTTACCGAAGATATACAACGGCTCGTTCACCGCCGAACAATATTTATAGCCGCGCAAAATAAAATCATGCGCGTAAAAATGATCCATGTGGCTATGCGTGACCAAAACGTATTTGATCGCCGATTGTTCAATCCCAAACCGCAACGAATGATAATACGCGTCAGGTGGATAATCAATAAACAAATCCCCGTCGATCAGCACCTGCGAACGGGTATGAAACTCCCCTTCGCCCCGCCGCCGAACCTCACGGCAAACCTCACATTCACAAAACGTAGCAGGCACGCCTTCCGCCGCCCCCGTTCCTAAAAACCGAATCCTCATAAGTACCCTTCTTCACTCAATGCCATTCAACAGCCGTCAACGCCTTTTAAAAACGTCCTTGCTGCCCGTCAAAAATTACCCGTCAGCACTCCAACAAAATCGTTACGGGTCCATCGTTCAGCTGTTCAATTTTCATATCCGCGCCAAAAACGCCCTTTTTCACCGTCACACCGTGCGCAGCCAATTCCTTTAAAGCAAATTCATAAAGCGGCTCCGCGCGCCCCGGACGTTCCGCCAGGGTAAAGCTGGGTCTGTTCCCGTGCGACGCGTCGCCGTATAAGGTAAATTGCGACACCAATAGCACCTCGCCGCCTACGTCCTTCACGGACAAATTCATCTTCCCGTTTTCGTCCTCAAAAATCCGCAAAGCGGCAACCTTTTTCATGAGATACGCCGCCTCTTTTTCGCCGTCCCCCGTTTTCACGCCCAAAAATACCACCAAGCCAAACGGAATTTCGGAAATCAACTCCCCGTCCACGGAAAGAGTCGTCTTTTTCACCCGTTGTACCACCGCGCGCATACGATCACCTCTCAAAAATAGCAAATTTCGCCAAACTTAACCCTAAAAAAGAATACAACAAAACGCAGGATTAGACAAAACCCTATCCTGCATTTTGCAAAAAGTCAAATACGCTTACATAAAAGCAAAGCTGCCGCTCAGCACCTCACCCGTCGATTACCCGCGGGTAAGCCACCGATCAAGCCGTCAATCAAAAGCTCTCGATTACACTCTGCTCATGTATTCGCCCGTTCTGGTGTCGATACGGATGGTTTCGCCTTCTTCAACGAACATAGGAACTTGAATAGTCGCCCCCGTTTCCACCTTCGCGTTCTTCATAACGTTAGTCGCGGTGTTGCCCTTTACGCCGGGTTCCGCTTCGATAACCTTCAACTCAACAAAGTTTTCAGGTTCAACCGAGAACGCCTTGCCATAGAGGAACTTCACGGTAACCGTGTCGTTTTCCTTGATATATTTCAGCGCGTCCTCCACCTGATCGAAGGTCAACATTTCTTGGTTGTACTCTTCGTCCATGAATACGTAGAATTCCCCATCATAATACGAATAGGTCATCTTCTTCGTTTCCACCTGCGCCGTTTCCAGCTTCGTGGTAGGGTTGAAAGTTTCGTTCGACAAAACCTGCCCCGTCACAACGTTCTTCAAGGTAGCTCTTACGAACGCCGCGCCCTTACCGGGTTTAACGTGCTGAAATTCGGTAACGGTGTAAACCCCGCTCTTGTATTCGAAGGTAGCGCCCTTACGAATATCGCCTGCCAACATCTGTGCCATACAATTTATCTCCTTGTACTACTTTTTTTCTTTTTTATAATCTTCTCATCACACCTTCTCAAAACCCGCGGCAAATCCCGTCAAAACAAAGTTCAACGCATACCTGCCCCGCCCGTTTTGTCTTAAAGCACGATAAGATTTTTATCCGTTTTATTCATAAAGCTCTTCACTTTTCCGTCTTTCAGCGTTACGGTATCCTCAATACGAATCCCATATTCGCCCGCAACGTAAACCCCAGGCTCGTCCGAAAATACCATTCCGTCCACCAGCGGAGTTTCCCCTCGCATACTCACCGACGGGCTTTCGTGTACCCGCAGACCGATTCCATGCCCTAACGAATGGGTAAACAATTCCCCCAGCCCATTTTCGGTCAAATATCCGCGCGCAATCTCGTCCGCCTGCTTGCCCGTCATGCCCGCAGTCAACTGCTCTTGCACCAGCCAATGCACCCGCAAAACGTGCGCGTAAGCCTTCTTAAAGGTTTCGTGCTTGCCGTCATCCCCAAACAGGAACGTACGCGTAATATCCGAACAGTACCCGTTCACCTTACAGCCGAAATCAATCAAAATTTCGTCCCCGAACCGAAGTTTCGTATCCCCCGTTTCGTGATGCGGCACGGCAGCATGCGCGCCGAACGCCACGATCGTATCAAACGAAGTCCCCTCTGCGCCAAGCTTTCGCATTTTATATTCTAACAGCGCGGCAACTTCCTTTTCGGTCATTCCCTCTTTAATTTCGGGCAACAACTCCAAAAACGCGTCCTCGGCAATCTCGCACGCCTTTTGAATACACGCCAGTTCCCAATCGTTTTTCACCTGCATCAAAGCGGTAAACTTGTCGTCAACGTTCACCATTTTAACGCCCGCCTTTTCAAAGGTCGTATATTCGGACACGCTAGTTCTATCAAAGGAAATGCCAACGGACGAATATTTCGCCAATCTTTCCAACGCCTCGCCCTGCTTGTACAACACGGCTTTCACACCGCTACCCGAAAGCAGCTTTTCCGCCGCCTCAATGTACCGTCTGTCCGTAAAAAGAGTCGTTCCCTTTTTATCGACGATCACAAACCCGTTTTCAGCGACGAATCCCGTAATATACCGCAACAGCTCCTCGCTGGCAGCGTACACAGCCTCACAGCCGCACGCCTGAAATACTTTTTCGCCGTTCGTTTTTACCATCTGCATATCCTCTCCTCACTATTTTAGCAAAATTTTCACCGTTCGTCAAGTGTACGGCAGTAAAATTATAATCCAAAGTAAACTTTTTTCATATATTGCGCGTCCTCAGCCTGCGTTCCTGCCGATTCGCTGACGATATACGGTTCCAAAGCAAGGTCCTTCAACGCAATCGCCAACGGCTCAAACTCAGGCCCGTAAACCTCGTCCGCAAAGGTCAAATGCTTAATTTCCCCCTTCGCCGAATACATAATTTTAGAAAAATGCACGTGAAAATGCTTCATACGCTCAAAGCCCAGCTTGTCGATCATATACGACAGCCTTTCTTTATAATCCATAACCGACTTCAACGAGCCCTGCTCCCGCGCATTAATATGCCCAAAATCCACGCACGGAGTAAAAACGGGGTCAATCAAACAGAATTCCGTCACTTCTTCCACCGTGCCGATCTGCGCCAATTTTCCCATTGTTTCGGGACAGAATATAAGGTCTTGCAACCCGTTCATATAAATATAATCCCGCAAAATTTTCAATCGCTCGCAGGTCAAATCCACCGCCTCAAAACGGCTGGCTTTCCCTTGCGCCGCAGGGTGAAAAACAATTCGTTTCCCGCCCATTAAGCGGCACAGCTTGGCGCTGTCCAAAACGTAGCCGTAGGATTTTGCCGCCATCTCGTCGTCAGGGTTTGCAAAATTGATAAAATAGGGCGCGTGAACGGAAATTTCCAGCCCCTCTTTATCAAACGCCAAACGGATCGACTTCGCCTTCTCCTCCGTCATTCTCACGCCCCGCCCAAACGAATACTCAAAGCAGTCCAGCCCCCGTTCCTTTAAAAATACGGGCGCCTCCTCCGTCTTTTCATATCCCTCCGCATAAAAGCTCTCGCAGTTCCCACTCGGTCCAAATTTAATCATGATCTCTAACCCTCCCAATGTCGGCGCAAAGCTGTTTTTTCAGCCCTTCAACACCATCAAAACGCTCTATCTCCCGTAGAAATCGCACAAACCGCACGTCAATCGTTCGCCCGTACAAATCCCCCGAAAACCCGTCCAAATAAGTCTCCGTCCAAACGCTTTCATCGCCAAACGTCGGGCGAGCGCCAAAATTCGTAATCCCCTTGTAAGCCACGCCGTCAATCTCCACCGCGCTTTCATACACCCCTTTCTTTAAAGGGAATTTATCCAACGGATACGCGACGTTCGCCGTCGGAAACCCGATCGTCCGCCCAACCTGCCTATCCTTACGAACCTCTCCGCGCACAAAAAACGGTTCTCCAAGCAGCTCGCTTACTGCCTCAACCCGTCCGTCCTCCAACAAAGCCTTCACCGCGGTCGAGCTAACCTTTCGCCCCATTCTCTCACACAATTTTTGTACTTCAACGCGTACACGGGTACCTCTTTTTAACTTTTCAGGAGTCCCCTGCGCCCCCGCGCCAAACCGAAAATCCTCCCCGCACACAAACGCCTTTACGTCAAATCGGCGGCAAAGCTCCTCGGCGAAGCATTGATAAGACAGCCCCTTGATCTCCTCAAAATCTAACTCAAATACAAAATCCGCGCCCGCGCGGCAAAATATATCCCGCCGTTCCTCCAAGGTAAACAAGCTTTGTCCCTTGCCCCCTGCAATGGTCATCACGCCGACGGGCAAAGAAAATCCTTTCGCGCGCGCAAGCACCTCACGGTGTCCAACGTGCAACCCGTCAAACCCGCCCAACGCCAGCACGCACGGCGTGCCTTCTATCCATTTTTCCGTCAACGTCACGACCTTTAACATAATTTCGTTTTCAGCTTCACCAGCCCGTTTTGCACCTCGGCAATCCCGTAAAAACTGCCGTCCTCATTGTAAAATTTATAATTCCCGTCCGCTTCGCCGTTCTCCGTCGGCAAAGTCACCCCGTTAAAAATGCGTTGCCAGCCCTTAGCCGTCAGTTCCAGCCTTTCAAACGGCAAAACCGCTTCGGTCGGCAACATCATATCTTCAAGGTCCTCTATGCGCAACCCGTCTTTCGTCAATTCCTCATACGGCACCGAATTTCCCAGCGTAAAAAACCCGCTTTTTACGCGCCGCAACGCGCTCATCACCGCATTCGTCCCCAGCGCCGCCGCCAAATCTCGCCCGATCGAGCGGATATACGTCCCGCCGCCGCACTCAATCTGCACCCGAACGGTGTTTTCCTTCTCCGCCTCGCCCAGCAGCTTCATGCCGTAGATGACCACCTTTTTGGGCGCCAACTCAAAATCAATCCCCGCCCGAGCCAAATCATACCCGCGCCTTCCGTTCACGTTTTTCGCGCTGTACTTAGGCGGAATCTGCAACACCTCGCCGCACAACGCAGGCAACGCCGCTTCAATCTCCCCCAAAGACGGGATCCGCCCCCCAAACAAAAGCTCGCCCGTGCTGTCAAGGGTATCCGACGAAACGCCGAACGTAAACTCGGCGATATATTCCTTTTTCTTTTCCAAAAAATAATCAAACAGCCTCGTCGCGTTCCCTACGCCTACGGGCAGCACACCGCTTGCCAAAGGGTCCAAAGTCCCCATATGTCCGCACGCCGCGCCCGTCAGCCATTTGATCTTGTTGACAACCGCCGAAGATAAAATCCCCGACGGTTTATCGACGTTCAAAAACCCGATTTTTTTCGTTTTCGGTTGCCTTTTCATCGGCACATCTCCTTATCGAAGCTCCGCGCCCAGCTTAAATTTCAAATTGCCAAGAATCTTCTTCACAAACCCGTCCAAATTTTCAGGCGTGAACGCCTTTTCCGCCGCCGAGTCGGGCGTAAAGGTCAACGTAAACGCCATACTCTTCTTCCCTTCGGGCAGCTGTCCGCCGCGATATACGTCAAACAACCTCGCCTCCGTCACATACTTGCAGGAATGGGTCAGCACCTCCTGCACCTCCGCGCAGGTCAGCTTTTCATCAACGATCAACGCCAAATCCCGTTTCACGGCAGGGAACTTCGGCAAATTTTTATACGCCACGCGATCGTCCGCAACCCCGTCAAACGCCGCCAAATCCAACTCGCCAAGATATACCTTTTTATCCAAACCGAGCCCCAAAGCGATGGCAGGATCCAATTCCCCGATATGCCCAACGACCTGCTTTCCAAGCAAAACGTTTGCGGACACTCCGGGGTGCAAATAGCTCTTTTCCGCTCTTTCAAACGCAAAATCCAAACGGAACACCTCGCCGATCCGTTCCACCGCGCCCTTCATATCGAAGAAATCGCACTTCGCGCCCCAAATCCCCAACGCCAAATGCTTGCGCTCCTCGGGTTGTTCGCCCGCTTCTTTGGGGATATAGACGTTCGCCACCTCAAATTCTCTCCCCTCGTCGTTTCCGCGCCGAATATTCCGCACCGAATTCGCCAACATCGACGGCGCAAGGAAGGTTCGCATCACGGACAATTCTTCGCTGATGGGGTTTAAAATCTTGACGCACTTTCTTTCCTCCGCATCCTCCGCTAATCTCATCAAATCGAAATCCTTGGGCGAATAGAAAGAATAATTATACGCCTCGTAAAACCCTTGTTCACACAAGAGGTTCTTCAAATGCAATTCCTGCTTTTGTTTTTCGTCCAAGCCTCCGCCCGTCACGCTCGCTTTTTCAAGGAAGGTAGGCAGGATATGCTCATACCCGTACATACGGATAATCTCCTCGGCAAGATCGGGATATGCGTCCACGTCCTCACGGTACGCAGGCACCTCCACCGTCAAAGTATCCCCTTCCAAAACGGGCTTAAATTGCAAACGCTCCAAAATGGACAAAATTTCCGTTTCGGGTACGACAATCCCCAACAAAGCGTTGATCTTCGCAACGCTCGCCGTCATAACGCGGGGGGATAAATCCGCGGCGCAAACGTCCGCGCAAATCTCCGTCACCTGCCCGCAGCCAAGTTCTTCAATCAAATGCAACGCACGCGCCATACCCCACTCGTTCGTGTACGCGCTGACCCCTTTTTCAAAACGGAAGGACGAATCGGAGGACTGCCCCAACGCCCGCGAAGTTTTCCGCACGTTGTCCCGCGCAAATTTCGCGGATTCAAAATAAACGTTTTTCGTTTCGTCTTTAATCCCGCTGTTCAAGCCGCCCATAATCCCCGCCAAAGCCACGGGCTTTTCCCCGTCGCAGATCACAAGGTTTTCATTGTTCAAGGTAAATTCCTTTTCGTCAAGGGTCACGATCTTTTCGCCTTCTTCCGCGCGGCGCACCACAATTTTGCGCCCCGCAATATCGTCCGCGTCAAACGCGTGCATCGGCTGCCCCATCTCTAATAAGACAAAATTCGTAATATCGACGATGGGCGAGATAGATCTAATCCCCGAAATCGCCAACCGCTTTCTCATCCAAGCGGGAGTCTTTCCCCCGCCGACGTTTTCCACGTACCGACCAACGTAACGGGGGCAAAGCTCAAGCGCGTTCACCTCCACCGTAACGGGTTCAGCCGCCGTCTTATGCGCAGTAAACGAATACGCAGGCTCTTTCACGGGCTTTTTCAGCACCGCCGCCACCTCGCGCGCAATCCCCAAAATACATTGACAATCTGGTCTGTTCGCCGTTACCGAAATATCAAAAATCCAATCGTCCAGCCCGACGATTTTCTTGATATCCTCACCGACGGGCGCGCTCTTGTCAAGGTCCAACAGCCCGTCAAACTCCGCGCCCTCATAATAATCGTCGTTGATGCCCAATTCTTCCCCCGAACAAAGCATACCGAAGGATTCTACGCCGCGCAGCTTTCCTTTTTTAATCTTTTTAATCCCTTCGGGATTCTTTTCCAACGCCCGCGGATCGCTTTCCACAACGGTCGAGCCGTCCAACGCGCAGGGCGTTTTCATCCCCACGTACACGTTTCTCGCGCCCGTTACGATCTGCAAATCCCTGCCGTATTCCTCGCCGCAATCCACTACGCAAATTTGCATGTGATCGCTGTCGGGATGCGGGGTCAACGCCTTTACCTCGCCCACGACAACACGGTTTATTTTTTCACCTAAATAAATGAGTTCTTCCACCTCAAACCCGCAGGAAAACAGCTTTTCCGCCAATTCCTGTGCGCTGACGTCAATCTCTACGTAATCTTTTAACCAACTGAAAGGTGCTTTCATATCTTTTCTCCTCTTTCCTCACAAAACCCGCTTATCTTTCAAACTGTTCCAAAAACCGAGTATCATTTTCAAACAAAGTTTTGATATTATTGATCCCATATTTCAACATAGCGATACGTTCCACGCCCATACCGAAGGCAAAGCCCGTATATTCGTCGGGAGCGACGCCGCAATTTTCCAACTCGTGTCTGTTCACCATGCCCGCGCCCAGCACTTCAATCCAGCCCGTTCCCTTGCACAGACGGCAACCCTTGCCGCCGCATTCCGAACAGCTCAAATCCACCTCTACGCTCGGCTCGGTAAAGGGGAAATAGGAGGGACGGAGGCGCACCTTCGTCTTGTCCGTAAACATCTTCTTCGCAAACTCGCCCAGCATCCCTTGCAAATCGCAAAGGGTGATCCCCTTATCGACAACCAGCCCTTCCATTTGGTGGAACATAGGCGAATGAGTCGCGTCGTCGTCCGAACGGAACACCCTCCCGGGAGACAGAATTTTGATCGGCGGCTTTCCCTTTTCCATTACCCGAATCTGCCCCGCGCTCGTCTGCGTGCGGAGGAGCAAATTATCCGCCAGATAGAAGGTATCCTGCATATCCCGCGCAGGGTGATCCCGCGGAGTATTGAGGGCGGTAAAGTTATAATAATCGGTCTCAATTTCAGGCCCTTCAAACACCTTAAAGCCCATACCCGCAAAGATGTCGATCAGCTCGTTTTTAACCAAAGTAATGGGGTGGAGCGCGCCCGATTTAACCCGTTTCCCGGGCATAGAAATATCAATACGTTCAGCGGCGTATTTTTGTTCCATCTCCAAATTTCTAACGTCAACGGCGCGCTGTTCAAACGCAGTTTCCATCGCTTGCTTAACGTCGTTGACCACCTTCCCAAACACAGGTCTTTCCTCTTTGGGCAGATCGCGCATACCGCTCATAACGTTTTTCAGCTCCGCCTGCCATTTCATCTTCAATTCATACAGCGCGCGCCCCGTCTTGCAGGAGTTCATCGCTCCCAGCACCTCTACGCGCAAAGCCTCAATTTTTTCCTTCATAACCGTCCTCCAACGTTTATTTTTTCTTTCTTATTTATTCTTTTAGCAAAACACAGTTTTACAACAGGGGTGTCCCTGCGCCCCGTTTTCTATCTTTTAATATCGTTTTTAAATCTACCACACTTTTTCACTATTACTTATTACCTCCCCCTAACGGGAAGTCAAGGAACTCAGTTCCTTGCGGGTGTGGGCAGCGCCCACAAAAAACAGACTTAATCAAGCAACCGTTAGGTTTCGCCCCTACGCCGTAGGCGTACAAGCGGCGGCAGCCGCCCAAAGCCCCAATTCAAGCGAACGCAGTTCGCGCCCTTGACCGTTTTCGCAAAAAAAATTTCGCCCCGTGCTATCAAGCACGGGGCGAACCAAAATCTCCGCTGTACCACCCGTATTCACGCAAACGCATCAACGTCGCCTGCGCCTTCCTTTCGCCGTTACGTGGCGCATACGCCGTCAACTACCCTAAAAACCGCGCAAATCGCGCCCATTTTCAGCTCCCTGACGGGGCTCCAAAGTGAAACGGCAGCCCTTCTCTCTTTCAGCGTCTTTCAGCCACGAACGCACTCTCTTTTGAAAGAGACCTTGAAAAGCCCCAACTTTTTCATCGCCTTTTTTCAATTCTACAATAAATTATACCCAATCCCGCGCAAAAAGTCAACAATTTTACGCCTCTTTTCAAAAGAAACCGAACCCCGCTTGCTTACGCCGCCCCGCTCGCCTTTATCCGCCGCACAAAACACCCGTCAATCACCGCCGAACAAAGCAACAGTAGGCACGTACGCCAAGCTGACTATACAGCCCGCAATTCCAATCGCCGCCGCCCAAGTACGTTTTTTCATAACCCTTCCCCTTTCTCTCCTAAATTTTATACCAACGAATACAAAAGAGCGGCAAAAACGCCGCCCTTTCCCGTTTATTGTCTATTTTTCAGCAAATCCCTAATCTCTTCCAAAAGCTTCGTGTTCGCAGTCGCCTTTTCTTCGGCAATACGCGCCGCCTCCGCCGCTTCCGCAGCCGCTTTTTCCTCGGCAATACGCGCTTCCTCGGCAGCCTTCGCTTTCGCTTCCTCCACCATAGCAGCATACTTCGCCTTCGCTTCTTTTTTAGAAAGTTTTTGTTCCTTTCTGATCTTTTTAATCGCTTTCTTTTCGCTGAGGTCAAGCCCTTCGATCATCTTTTCGCGCGCTTCTGCAAAGCTGTTGATGATCTTCACAATCGTAAACAGCACAAAGGCAATCAAAAGGAAATTGATGATCGCATTGATAAACGCGCCCCAATCAATATAGATCGAATTCGCAAGGTCAATCGTGCTGGTCGCCACGCCGTTCTCGTCCAAAACGTACGCCTCTTTCAGCATAGTATAGATTCCACTCAACGAATCCTTCCCCAAAATCAACGCCAACAACCAGTTGATGATAGGTTTGAGTATAAAATTACTCATTCCGTTGACGATCGCGGTAAACGCGCCGCCAACGATAACGCCGACGGACATATCCAACACGTTGCCGCGAGTGATGAACTTCTTAAACTCTCCGAAAAACTTTCGGATCGCACCCACTTTCTTTTGCATAAAAATCTCCTTTGTAAAAACCGTAATTTATGGACGCTCGCCCTTCATCAAATACTATTGTACTACATTTTTCGACGTTCGTCAACCTCCCGACGAAAAAAATTATAAAATATTTCCCGCGTCGGCAGAGTGTCCCTGCACCCCATTTTTTCTATCACACCCGCAAGCTTTAAATCTACCGCACTTTTTCCCTATTCCCTATTACTTCTTACTTTTCCCTTAACGGGAAGTCAAGGAACTCAGTTCCTTGCGGGTGTGGGCAGCGCCCACAAAATTAACAGACTTATTTAAGCAACCGCTAGGTTGCGCTCTTACGCCGCAGACGTACAAGCGGCGACAGCCGCCCTAAAGCCCAATCCACGCAAAACGCAGTTTTTCACTCCTCCCTCATTTCCGCCGCCACTTCACCGTCCCTAAAATCCCCGTAGTCACAATTTTCTTCTCCTCCTTCCCCCTCGCCAAAGCGTCCTCGATCAAATCCCCGAAAAACGCCCGCGCGTCCGTAATCCGTTCACAAAACAAATAATACGCCAGCGAACCGGGCACAGTATTCACCTCCCCCAAATACGCCTTTTCCCCGCACACCAAAAAATCCATTCTCACCACCCCCACAAGCCCCATTTTCTTATATAAGGTCTTGGTGTAAGCCCTAATCCTATCCCTAAGCTCTCCCGAAATCCCCTTCCCACGACAGCTTTTCCGCCCGCCGCCTGCGCTAACACAACCGTCACCAACAGAACCCCCGCCACCAACACAGCCGCCACCGCTACCGCCACTCAACAGCCCTCCCCCGCCGTTTCCGTTCAAATACTTTTCCGCAAACCCGTAAACCTTGCCCGAAAACGCTTCTTCTGGTTCAGATACAAACACCTCTCCCCCCAACGAGTAAGCGGCGCAGTTGACGTCTTTTTTCCCTTGCAAAAATTTCTCTACCAGCACCAAATCGTCCAGCTCAAACGCCCCCTCAATCCCCCGTTTCAGCTCCTCCTCATTCTCCGCCACCACAATCCCGATAGACGAGCCCAACCTCGCAGGCTTTACAATCACGGGAAATTTCAGCCTCGCGCCAACGGCTTTCAATACAAAGGTACTCCGCCTCCGATAATCTCTTTCCGTCACCCGCAAAAACTCCACGGTCGGCACGTTCAAACCCTTCGCGACGATTTTCGTCATAGCCTTATCCATAAACACCCCCGACGCGGCAACGCTCGGGGAGGCTAACGGAATCCCATTCATCTCCATCAACGCCGAAACGCCGCCCCCTTCGCCAAGCCCGCCGTGACAGCAGTTTTGTGCGGCGTCCACCCTCCCCCCCCCCCTTACCTTTTTTCCCCCCCAAAACAACGAAGCCCCCCCCC
>JAZKXM010000118.1:0-4040 GCA_045611585.1 Candidatus Scatosoma sp.
GGGGATAAGGCGTATCCTTGCTACGTCGAGGCGACTTCAAAGGATAGCTTTACCTTACAAAACAGCTCTGAAAAGGCGTCGGAGGGGGATTTTGACGAGGACGCGGGAACGGGCGAGGCGGGCGAAATGGAGGAGGAACCGTCCGTATTTTACGTTGATTTTTGGGAGGACAAGGCGACCATTTCTTGGACGGTTTTGGGGATCAAAATTAAAAAAGTGCTGTCGATTACCCAAGAAAAAGGCGTGCCTGCGGGCGTTTGGCGGTTGTTCGGTACGCGGGCTTATGCCGATGATTCCGTTACCTATAAAGAAAATGGCGCGGGTTGGACGATTATTTTAGAGGACGGCGATTCTTATACGGGCGAGGGCGCGGATTCCGCGTGGATTACGAAGTTCGTTTCCATTGACGATAGGCTTTTTCAATGTATATTCGATCCCAAAAGCGGGGTGATTTTGGACGCGTCGGTGTTTGTATATGATACGACGACGTTCGGGTATCCCGTTATCATCGAAAATTATTTAAGCGACGGAGATCCTTACTATTTTTATTCTCGGCAGATGAAAGAGGAGGAAAAGACGGATTTTCAGGGCGGGTCGTTTACAGCGGGCGCGGTGATGTACGAAGCGGCGATTCAGCATTTGCCCGCTTCGGCTGTGCCGAAAGGCGGGGAAAGCATTGCGAAATGGCGACTCACGCACGAAAGCGTAACGGACGAGGAGATTAAACTGGACGTAAACGCGAAGCTGGATTTGCGTGAGGACGGGTCGGTGTTGCTTTCGGTGAGCGGCGATCGCGATTATAGAGGCAAAACCAAAGGAAAATGGTACGCCTTACAGCATTGTGTGTTGGTGGTTTTAAACGAGAAATCCCCCTTGACGGGGCGGGTGTTTACCCTGTACGTGCCGAGTGAGGGCATATATGACGTTCCTACCGTGACTGCGAAGGCGTATGCGGAAAAGGCACGAACGAGGTTGGAGCTGTATTCCTGTTACCGACTTGGGTATCATACCTTTCAATATTTTTCTCGGCAAGAGAAGGTGAATATTTATTGGGGGAGTCGGTACGCGGACGGCGAAGTGCAGTTGAGGATTGTTTATGAAACTCCGTACGTGTTAAACGGGGAGTATTTCCAAGCGTATTACAGGGACGAGAACTTTAATCTAAACGATTATACCGCTGAGGAACGAAAGGGGTATGGAAATTATTTCAAGCCGTGCGAATACAATGGGCTGACCTACGTTATCTTCCACGAGGACGGAACGGCGAGCGTAACCAACCAAGGCGGTAACGGCTTTACGTTGCCCCAAAAGTGGACTTATAAAGAAGATGGAAACCAGTTGATTTTTGAACACGGGTTATACCTTCTTTTTGGGGAGCGAAAGAACTTTTCGATAAAGAGATTTTACCTTACGATGGACGGATTTAGGGCGGAGAGCAGTTATTATTCGATAAATTTCCTAATTGACGAGGGGTATTTGACGGACGGCGAGGCTTCTAAATAAGAGCTGGGGAAAAGTGCGTTTTTTAGAAAGAAAAAGGGCGATTGCGCCCTTTTTTTTGCGCTATTTTATAAAAAAATCCGTTCAAAATATTGCATTTTTGAAAAATTTGCGTTATAATGCAATAAAATTGTAAAAACAGTTGTTTAATAATTGAAAGGGGGCGCAAAGCGGAGATGAAGAATGCGGAGCTCGACTTACTGCTGCGGAAGATCGCGAGCGGCGACAATGCTGCTTTCGCGCGCCTTTATGAACGCACAAGCCGTGGGGTGTTCTCCTTTTTATATACCTATTTGGGGGACTATGCGGATACGCAAGACGCCGTGCAGACGGTATATTTGAAAGTAAAAACGGGAATTGCCTCGTACAGAGCGGGGACGAACGGCAGGGCGTGGCTTTTGCAAATTGCAAAAAATCATGCGTTGAACGAATTGAAAAAAGCAAAACGCTTGACCTCCTTGGAGGACGTGCAGGAAAAGGAGCTTGCCGTACATATCGACGAGGTTGGCGGGACGGGCGTCATGCAAACTATGGAAAGGGTACTTTCCGAGGAGGAACGCAGGATTGTGACTCTGCACGTTTTGTGGGGATATAAGCATCGGGAAATCGCCGCTTTTCTTGCTTGCCCGACGGGGACGGTCACGTCCAAATATAAACGTGCGATTGAAAAATTGAAAAAGGCGATAAAGGAGGAAGGACGATGAAAACGTGGAAAAAGCGTTGGAAAGATGAATTATCTGCCGTAACGCCTCCGCTTTCGGAAGAAGTGAAAAATGCGCCGATCCTCTTTGCCGGTGAGGAAAAGACGGTAGAAATGGTGAGGGAATGTGAAAAAAACGGCTCGTTTAAGGCTTGGTTCGGCTTGCATAAAAAGCGGTTTACGGCTTGTTTGGCGGCTTGCGTGGCCGTAATCGTTGCGGCGTGCGCGTTACTGCCCGCTTTATTTGCTCCGATTAGCCCCAAGGCGGAAACGACGGCGTTTATTGTGGAGATCAATCCCAAAGCGGTGTTTTCCGTGGGAAAGGACGGGAAAATTTCCGCAGTGGTTGCAAGTAATGCGGACGCTGACGTGATTTTGTCCGACGAGGATCGGGTATCGGATATGATAGGAAAAACTGCCGCGGAGGGTGCAAGGATGTTTGTCGATTATGCGGCGAAGCTGGGGTATCTTACTTTGGACGATCCGTCCGCGGTGCGCGTCGTTTCCTATCAAAAAGAAGGGGCGTTGAAGGGCGTAAAGTCCGGTTTGGAAAAATATTTCCGTGAAAAGGGCGCATACGTTGCCGTTGTGGGCGAGGTTTTTGCAGGCGAGGAATTTTGCACGCTTGCCGAAACGGCGTTTGCTGAAACGGCGGGCCGTTTAGAGGAAACGCTGCGAGGCTTGCCGACGCTTTATTCGCAACGGGTTGCCGAGGGGAAAAGCGAGGAGGAGCTGAAAGCTCTGTACGGGGAAACGGTTTCCTTTGAAGAATTGGAGGACCTGATCGCGCTGATGGAGCTGTTGGGGATGGATACGACGGCGTTGAAAGCGCTGTTAGAGCTGCCGCAAACGCTTGCCGAATATACGGAAAAAATGGCGCAATACCTTTCTCGGCAATATGACGAGCTTTTGAAGAAATATGAAAAAAGCTATGGGCAGGTACGCGATGAAATATCTTCCGTCGATTATCAGCGGTATATCGAAGGGCTGGTTGCGGAGTATGGCTCGCTTGCCGAATATTGGGAAAATTTAAAAAATTAGAAAAAATTTTCTACGGGGTGCAACAAAACGGCGGAGACGCTTGTTTAATAAATGTAAACGAAAAAATTTTCGGAGGAAAGGATTATGAAAATGAAGAAATTAGCAGGATTTATTTTGGCGGCGACGTTTGTGGTGGGCGGCTTAACGATGGCGTCCTGCGGGGAAAAGGAAGAAACTCAAAAACGGGTGATGAACGTTTCTTTAAATCCGCAGGTGGAATTCGTTTTAGACGCGGACAATAAGGTGGTTACCGTCAACGCGCTCAACGAAGAAGGGAACTTGATTGCGGGCGCGGAGGTGTTTGTCGGCAAGACGGCGGAGGAAGCGGCGAAGCTGTTTGTCGAAATTTCGACGGAAACGGGGTTCTTGGCGTCGGGCGGCGTCAGGGTTGAGGATAATAAAATTGAAATTTCTTTCTCTGGCGACGCAGATACGGCGAAAGAATTATATGACGACGTGAAGCAGTCGGTGCAGACGTATTTGGACGAAAGCGGGATTACGGCGACCCTCACGCAGGCGGCGGCGATCACCGAGGAAGCGATCGAAAAGCTGGTGGCAGAATGCGCGCCTTATTTGGAAGCGGCGGAAATCAAGGCGATGGAATACGGCGAGCTTTTAGACGAGCTGCTTGCCTCCCGTAAGGAAACGGCGGACTTTTATTCGCAAGAGCTGAAAAACGCTTACTATGAAGCCAAAGCGCTTGCGTTGGAGCAGGCGGAGCTGACGGCGGTGCGCGACACGCTGGATAGCATTTCTCAAATTGCGTTTGACGTTGCGTACGGCGGCTACACGGCGGCGG
>JAZKXM010000119.1:0-5638 GCA_045611585.1 Candidatus Scatosoma sp.
TAATCGCTTCCAGCGCGTTTGCGCCCGCCTGCGGCGTCGAACCGTGCGCGGACTTTCCGCGTACCCTTAAAACGTTGGTGGTGTTATCGTAAGAGAACGTAGTGCCAACAACGTCGTTTTCGTAGCCGACCAGCTTTGCGCCCGCCTGCTTGGTGAGAATTGCAACCGCTTCGTCGCAAACCATATTCACTCTCTCGCCCGCTTTCAAGGCGGTAAAGGGCGGGGTATCCAAGGGGAAGGAGGTTGCGATATGCAAGATTCCCTTTTCGGCATAAATCGCGGGAAAATCAGCGTCGGGGGTGAAACCTTCCTCTGGCATAGTTGCAACTTTGTTGTAATGATCTATACATTTCCAACCGCATTCCTCGTTGCAGCCGACAATCAGCTTAATTTTGCGGTTGAGGGGGATACCCTCGTCCTTTAACGCCTTCAAGGCGTACAAACAGCTGACGGCGGGGCCTTTATCGTCCAGCGCGCCTCTGCCCCAAATCTTTTTGCCCGTCACGCCGCCGTCGGACGGATCGTCGTTGATTACGCCGCCGAAGGGGGGATATTTCCAGCCGCTGCCCGCAGGCACGACGTCCAAATGCGCCAGCACGGCAAATTCCTTTCCCTCGCCAAAGATTACTTCGCCGACGTAGTTGTCGTAATTTTTCGTTTCAAAGCCAAAACTTTCGGCAAGCTGCAAAAAATATTGCAAGCAGTCCGCCGCGCCCTGCCCAAAGGGGCAGTCTTCCGTTGCTTCCTGCAAGGAAGAATCGAACTGAATCAGCCGAGAGATAGATTGAATGCTTTCGTCAAAATATTTATCCATACAATGCGCCATAAAAAATTTCCTACCTTATATCATTTTTTACGTCTATACTTTCATTATACACGAAAAAATTTATTTCGTAAACCAAATGAGGGCAAAAAAATCCAAAAATCGAAAAATTAACCCGTTGCAAGGAAATCAACCTTTGACTTTTGGCGGAAAGTATGATAAAATAAGAAAAAGAAGTTATCATGCGGAGGGCGCACGGTTGGAGCACGCAGGACATAGACGTAGAATGATTGAAAAACTGAAAACGGATTCCCTTCTCGAATACGAGCTGTTGGAGGTGCTTTTGTTTAACGCGTTGCCCCGCAGAAACACCAACGACCTCGCACATAAATTACTTGGCGAGTTTGGCAGCGTAAAAGAAATTCTTTCCGCGCCGATAGAGCAGTTGACGAAGGTTGAGGGAGTTGGCGAAAGCGTCGCCGCGTATCTGGTGTGCGTGGGGAAGCTGATGTCGGAATACGCAAGCGAATTTTGCGATCCCCGCCTGCGCGTGACGGATAGATCCCGTTTTTGGCGGTTTTTGAAAAAGGAGTACGCAAAGCTCGCCGTTGAGGTGTTCGACGTGTATTTGGTGGATCGGGACGGCTGGGTATTTTATAAGCACCGCTTTACGGAAAACAGCGCGGATGCCGTGCAGATCGAACCGACTAGATTTAGCAAATTGTTGGTTGATTTTTCCCCGTCGGGCGTTGTTTGCGTACATAATCATCCAAGCGGCGAGGCAATGCCTTCACAAGCGGACGAGGACGCTACGCAAAAAATGCAGGTGCTGTGCGGAATGAACAACGTGCTGTTTTGCGACCATATCATTTATGCCCCTGCGGGGATATACAGCTACTATTTAAGCGGTAAGCTGGAAGAAATCAGCGAAGAATTTAATACTATGCTGTTTCCGTACGGAATGGGAGGGGAGAATGAAGGAACAAAAGAATAATCCTATCAAAAAAGAATCCCGACCCGCCCCTGCGGGCGATCGCGCCTCGCAACCGAAGTCAGGCGCGCCAGCGGCGGAAAAAAGCCAACCAGTTGCCTTTTCGCAAACCGTTCGCGGGAAGATCGGCGGGTTTTTTGAAAAACACGATATTCGCGACGAAAAAGTCTTTAAAAAGGTGTTTAAAACGCTTATTTTTGTGCTGGTACTCTTTGTGCAGGCGTTGATCGTGCTGCAGTTTGTAGATGTCGATATCAAAAAAAGCGCAGGCGTTTGGATACTCTTTTTCTGCGCGGTCGGCGGGCTGACCGTTTTCGAATGCGTGACCTTATTCCTTGTCAAAAAGGCGAGGTATCGGCTGGTGTGTTACCTGCTGGATTTCCTTTGCATTATCGTGCTTTGCTCTATTGCGGGCAATACGTATCTCAGCATTTTGTATATGATTATCGCGACGGAGATGTATTTTTCCACGGAAAAGGCGTTGCCCTCCGTCAGCGTGTTTATCGGCTGTTTGATTGCATACCTGCTCACCTATTCCGCCGTGGCGTTTTTCAGCCTTGGCGTGGGGTTGACGACCATGCAAGTAATTCGTCAGTCCTTTGGGGCGCTGGGCGCGCTTACCATTCATTTTTTCATCGTCAAATCGGTCATTGTCTTTTATCGGCAATATCTTCGTTTAACCCAAGCGTTAAAGGAGCTGGACGCCAGCAACCGTGCCTTAGAAAAGGCGTATTCGGAGCTGGCTGAAGCCACCGTCCTTGCCGAACGGCAACGTATCGCGAAGGATATTCACGACACGGCAGGGCATTCGATTACGACCGTCATTATGCAAACGGAGGCGGCGAAGCTGATTATCGACAAAAATCCCGAGGAGGCAAAGGCGAAGATTGTCGCGGCGAATTTGCAAGCCAAGCATACGCTGGAAGAACTGCGCGAAAGCGTGCATTTGCTGTCTGGCGTAGCCGAAAAAGAACCGTTAAAGAGTGCGCTGATGCGCATCATCAGCGAATCGACGGACGGCACGGGGATTAAGATTCGATCGGATATTGATTCGGTCAACGTATCGGACGAGGTGTTCCGTTTTATCACCAATGCCTTAAAAGAGGGCATCTCCAACGGGTTACGGCACGGCAAAGCAACGGCGTTTTGGTTGGAGGTGAAGGAGGAGGAAGGACAGCTGCGCTTTTTGCTGTCCGATAACGGCAACGGCATGGATGCGGCAACTCTGCAACGGGGCTTCGGGCTGAATGCGATGACGACGGAGGCAAACCGTTTGGGCGGTTATGCAAGGTTCGTCAGCGAGCAGGACGAAGGATTTGAGATTCATTTGGCTTTACCTATTGAAAAGGCGAAGAAGGAACAGTAAACGGAGGAAAGGGTTATGAGTGAAAAAATCAAAGTGATGATTGCGGACGATCAGGTCATTTTGGCGGAGGGGATCAAAAGCGTTTTGGAAACGGACGGAGATTTGGAGGTGGTTGGGATCGCCTTCGACGGATTTGACGCGCTGGACAAGGTGAAAAGCAAACAGCCCGACGTCGTACTGATGGATATCCGTATGCCGAATATGAACGGCGTGGTTGCCACCCAACGCATCAAAGCGGAATTTCCCGACGTGAAGGTGGTGGTGCTGACTACCTTTGACGACAGCGAATATATCCTCAATGCCATCAACAATGGCGCAAGCGGGTATCTGTTGAAGGATATCGGCGGGGCGGCGCTGATTGACGCGGTGAAAAACGCGTATAGAGGGGATACCATTTTGCCGTCCAAGATCGCACGCCGAATCACAGACGCGGCGAAAAACGTCGTTTCCGACCGTGAAATCAAGCTGAAAAGAGTGTTCGCTCTTTCCGATCGTGAGGTGGAAATTGCGCTGATGGTTTACGAAGGGTTTACCAACCGCCAAATTTCTTCCGCGTTGAAGCTGACGGAAGGCACGACGAGAAATTATATTTCCGCTATTTATATCAAGTTGAAGGCGGAAAACCGCACGGAGGCGGTGGCGGCGATCCGTTCCGTTCTGTAAGAGGAAAAGGGCATGTATCAGGCGTATATTTTCGATTTAGACGGCACTCTTTTGGATACCTTGGACGATTTACATTCGGCGGTCAATGCGGCGCTTCTTGCCTATTCGTTGCCAATTAGAACCCGCGAGGAGGTGCGACGGTTTGTCGGCAACGGCGTGAAAAAGCTGATGGAACGGGCGGTGGGGGTGGACAACCATCCCGACCAAGCGGCAATCCTTGCGTATTTTAAGGAATATTACGGCGAGCATTGTAAGGACAAAACAAAGCCGTACGAGGGCGTTTTGGAGTTGTTAAAGGAATTGCGCGCCCGCGGTAAGAAATGTGCCGTGGCGTCAAACAAGGCGGATTTTGCGGTGAAAAAGCTGGCGGCGGAATATTTCGACGGGCTTCTCCTCGCCGCGGTTGGCGAAAACGAGGCGGGCGGCGTGAAGAAAAAGCCCGCGCCCGATTGTGTCTTTTCGCTGCTCAAGGCGCTGTCCGTTGACGCAAGCGAAGCGGTGTACATAGGGGATTCGGAGGTGGATATCCAAACGGCGAAAAACGCGGGGCTGCCCTGCATTTCGGTTACTTGGGGATTTAAAGAAAAGGAATTCTTGCTGCAAAACGGCGCGGATTGTTTGGTGGACAAACCCTCGGAAATTTTGGGAATTTAAAAAGGAATAAAAGAAAAAATCTTGCCTTTGTCGAGGCAAGATTTTTTTTATGCTGTTTTTTGCCGTTAATCGGATTTTTTGCGGAGCAATAAAAAGTCGGTAAGGATACAAATCACGCCGAAGCCAAGTACCAAAAAGGCAAGGCGGAACACCGAATCTTGTTGCTTTTCTTCCCCGACCACCGTTTTGATTTCGCCTTGGGGTTCTCCTTTAAAGGAATTGACGTAAGAACGCGGGACGTAGCCCGTTTTTTGTTTGCCTTGTTCGTCCACGTAGGCGACGTGGTAATAATCGTGGTCAAGCTGACCGATCTCACCAAGCAGGGTGATTTGCGCCGCTTTTTCCAGCTTCGTCACCGTCAAAAGCGGAGTGAGATAGGGGAATTTGTACAGCGTAACGGCGTTGGAAAGATAACCCGTCGTTTGTTCATCTGTCGAATATTCCGTTCGGTAATCGTCGGCGGGCAGCTCCTCACAGTCTATTGTTCGGGAAAGGAAGGTGTCGTAGGCGTTGGTTTCGTTTAATACAGCCAGCAGGAAATAGCCGTTCGTTTCTCCTAATTTCAGCGCGGTCAAGGGCTGTACGGCGCGTGCGTAGGAAAGATAGGGAAAGACGGTTGCGCCTTGCAGGGCGTTGATGTCGAAACGGACGGTCAACGCGTTGGGGTTGGTTTTGACCACCGCAAACTGCGCGCTTTCTTCCGCGAAGATACTTTCGTCAATTCCGTTGGTCGGTATGGTTTTGACGGTGGCAAGGTTTAACTGAGCCGAGCGAAGGACAATGCCGCCCTCGTATAAAAGATATACTTCGTTTTCCTCTACCCCGAACGCGACGGAGGTCAAGGGGGTGGTTACGGTTTGAGAATAGACAATTTCTTTGCCCAAAGGGAATTGAGTGGGCTGATCGCCGAATTTATGCAAGACGTTTTCGCTGAGGGCGTAAACGTTTTGTTGGTAATCGACAAGAAGCTTGGTTGTTTGGGTGGGGATTTCCGCGCCCGATACTTTTTCGCCCGTACCCGAAAGGGAGATAAATTCTTCTTCTGTAAAGCGGTAAACGTCGTTGCCGCAAGCCACGTATAAATACCCGTAAACGTCGGAGGTGAGCAGGCGTGCCGTTTGCGTCGTCTTTTTGGCGACGGAGCTAGCTTGCCAAATTTTTCCCGCCGTTTCGTCTATGCTTTCAACAATGCAATAAAACT
>JAZKXM010000120.1:0-7370 GCA_045611585.1 Candidatus Scatosoma sp.
GCCCTCGTTTTTGCCGCGGCAACGTCGCCAAGAAGTGCGAGTAAGCCGTTCGCTTCGTCCGCGTTAGAAAAGCCGTACTGCGAAAGCGCGGCGGTGAGCGCACCTCTGTCTTCCGCCTCGCGTTGCGCGCACGAGCGGAGAAGGGTTTCGTAGCCTTCCTTTTGCGCGCGCTCGGCTGCCAGCGTTGCTTCCGTCTTGGCAAGCGAATCTTCAAAGGATTTCTTTTCCTTTTTTAAGCTGTCAAGCTGATTGGACAAGCTTTCTTTATCGCCCAGCTCCTTAATCCCCGCCAGCTTTTTCGTCAGCTCGTCAAACTGCGCGCGGTAAAGGGTGCCTTCTTTAATAATGCGTTCTTTTTCCAACTCGTTCTTTTCATAATTGCGGCGGCGGTCTTCGATTTTTCGGCGTTTTTCTTTTAATTGCTCGCCCGCTTTTTTGATTTTGTCAAAGGTGAGCTTTGCCTGCGCCAAATCGAAGGAGTGCGACTCGCCCGAATGGGCAAGCGTATATTTTTCCTGCAAAAGAGCCACGTCCGCTTGCGTTTGCGGATACTTTTGCGCCAGCGCGGAAAGGTCGCGGCGAATTTCGCCGTACGTTTCCATCATTAAAATTCCTTTCATTCCGTTTTTGACAAACTCGGCAAAGGTTTGGTCGCCGCCCATTGAGGCGATTTCCTCGTCCGTTTGCCGGATGAGCAGGTCAAAATCTTCCTTCGGGTACAAATCCTTGATCGCCTTATAGCTTTGCTGGCATTGGCGAAGGGTCGCCTCCGCGCGGTTGCACGCCATAACGTCCGCTTGCGCCGCTTCTACCCTGCCCAGCTTTAACGCCGTTTCTTCTATGCGACGGTCGTAAGCGTTGGCGGCGAAGCGTTCGCGGGACCCTGAAAGTTCCGCTTCTAAAAGGGAAATGCGCGACTTCGTTTTTTCGAGCCGTTCGGTTGTAGAAGCCTGCTCGGAAAGGGTTTTCATCAGTCGTTCTTCACAGCCCTTCACGGCGTTTGCGCCCTCGGCGCGCGCGATATGTTCCGTCAGACGTTGGTAGGCGGGGATCTGCTGTTCTGACATAGAAAGCTTTGCTTTTATCCCCTCCCACTCCGTTTTTTCTTCAAAGAGCTTCTTATGCTGTTCGTATTGCGTTCGCGCCGTTTTTAGGCGAAGCTCCGTCGCCGAAAGATCCGACGTTTTTTGGGTCAGCTTTTCGCTGATTTGGTCGATATTCTCTACCCTGCCCCCGTCGTTTTCTTCCATTCGCGCTTCTAAAAGGGTACATTCTTCCTGCGCCTTTTCATAGCTGCGGCGTATGCTTGCGCCAAGCCGTTCGCCATATTTTTCAAGGTCGAACAGCCGCGCGACCAAGGAAACCCGCTCCGCCGTGCCCGATTTGACCAGCGCGTCAAATTCGCCCTGCGGAAGGGCGATACATTTTTTGAACTCTGAAAAATCAAGCCCAATAATGGCGCGGAGCTTTTCATCTACCTCGTCCGTGCCTTCGGCAAGGGACATCAGCGAATCCCCCTCCTCGACACGATACAGCCACGCCTTTACCCCGCCCGCTTTTCTGCGGCGTTCGCGGCGGACGTGGTAGGTTACCCGCTCTCCGTTTTGTAAAATTTCGAAACGGTATTCTACGTACGCCTTGTCAAGGCGGAAATTGATACAGTCTGCCATGGAGCCAGACGCGCGTTCGATTTTGCCGTAGAGGGCAAGGTGAATGGCGTCTAACAAAGTGCTTTTGCCGCTGCCCGTCTTGCCGAATATGCCGAAAATGCCACCCGAAAGAAGCCGACGAAAATCGACGACGGCTTTTTCCGAAAAGCTATTGATTCCGCAAAATTCTAAATAGACGGGTTTCATGCTCGGTGGGGATCTCCTTTGTTTTGTTTATTTTGTTTATAGCCGCGGGAAGGTCAATCCGCGCCCTCCTCGTTGGTATGTAGCACGGAGAGAAAGAGAGTTGTCAGTTCTTCCTTCGGGTCTTCTCCGTACTGTAAGCGGTAAAATTCTTGGAAGAGTTTTTCGTCCGAAAAGCCCTTGCGGGAATGGGTGACGAAAGAGGGACCGACGGTGATTTCGGGGCGGAGGGACACGAGGTTTTCGTGCGCGGACAGCGCCGCCGATTGCGCGCCTGTCAACGGCTCGGTAAGGCGTAAGGTCAGTTCGACAAAGCAATCTGGATATTTCGCAAGCAACGCCGCGCCATCTTCGGGGGAGTCCGCTTGCAAACGAATGAGCTTTCTGCCCTTCGTCAAGGGGACGTCACGCAGATTTTGGACTCCGTCTTTGGTAAGGTCGAATACCTTGACCGTCTTTTCGACGTTTGCCTCGTCAAAGGAGTACTGCAAGGGAGAGCCGCTATAATAGCAATTCCCTTTGCCCATACGTTGTTTTTTGTGCAAATGCCCTAATGCGATATACTCGCTTTTCGGCAGGGCGTCCACGGGAAGGGCGCGCGCGCCGCCAAGTCCGATTTCGCGCTCGCTTTCCGAAATTTCGCCGCCCAAGACGAAGATGTGGGAAAGGAATACGGACGGGTCGTGATCGACGTTGCCGCTTTCCCCCTCTTCAATCCATTGTTTGACCTGATCGACAAACGGCAGGTCGGATTTTGCCTCCTTAAACCGCGCCTCGTTGGGATAGGGTAAGGTGGAAACGAACGCGCGTTCTCCCCGTTCGTTTTCAAACACGGCATAGCCCTTGCCCGAACGCACGGGACGGACGGGGCGTTGCGAGGTTATCGGCAACGCCGCGCGGGAATTGCCCACGATATAAATGCCGTATTCCTCCGCCAGCGGCGCGGACGCCGAAAGGCGGACTCCGTCATCGTGATTGCCGCTGATCATAAGCACTGCGCGGTGATCCCCCGCCACTTTTTTGACGATACGGAAAAAGAGATTTTCCGCGTCGGCGCTGGGGGTGTAGGTGTCGAAAACGTCGCCTGCGATAAGCACAAGCTCGATCCCCTCACGGTCGCAAATTTCGACGATTTCGTTTAAGACCTCTTCTTGTTCGGCAAGGCGATCGCGCGTGATCAGGCGTTTGCCCACGTGCCAATCGGACGTATGTAAAATTTTCACCTGCACGGCCTCCTTTTTCTTTGACCTGAAATTTTTTAAAAATTCTTACGCAAAATGCCTTGATTTTGCCGTCAAAAAAAGCTATAATGAATAGTACCCGAACAAAGCGGGGATACCTATACTAGTTTATTATACAACATTTCTTTTGAGAAAGCAAGAAAAGTTAAAAGAAAGAGCGAAAATTTTTCCGATTTTTCACCTTTTTACACTCTTTTATCGTATAGAGTGAAGGGGTGAAAATGACGCTAAGGAGGCGACCGTATGGCTTTTTGTTCCTTTTCCCGCGATTGCGACGACAACGCTTATACGCTGATTGAAAACAAATTTATCACTAAATATATGCCGCTTGCCGACGGGTTTTGCGTTAAGGCGTATCTTTACGGGCTGTACCTTTGCACCAAAACGGACAGCGAATTTTCCGCACGCGGCATGGCTGAGGCGTTAAACTGCACGGAGGAGCAAATCAAAAATGCGTTCTTGTTTTGGGAAGATTACGATTTAGTGGAAATTTTATCCCGCGAGCCGCTTGCCGTGTCCTATCTGCCCGTTCGCTCTGCCATAGGCAGACCTAAAAAGGTCAGATATGAACAGTATGCCGATTTTAACAAGGAATTACAGCGGAAGCTGCAAAAGGTGGGCAAGTTTGTCACCGCGGGGGATTACGTCAAGTATATGCATTTTTTACAGGAAAACGATATTCATCCGCAGGCGTTTTTGCTGATTGCCGAATTTTGTATCAACAAGCAAGGCGAAAACGTGTCCCCCTCCTACATCTTCAACAAAGCCAAAAAATTTATCAAAAACGGTTGGACCTCCTACGAGCAAGTGGAGCGAGAGCTGTCTAATTATAACGCTCACGAAGGGGATTTGAACGCGGTGTTTGCCGCCATCAACCTTTTCCGTGCCGTTGATGAGAGCGACTACGTTTTATATAAAAAATGGACGGAAGAACTTGGGTTTAAAAAGGACGGCGTTCTGTGCGCCGCTAGGCGGTTGAAAAAAGGGTCGATGAATTCCTTGGATATGATTTTGACCGAATTGGCGGAAAAGGGAAAATTGACGGGAAAAGAAATCGAAGAATATCTGACCGAGCGGGAAGCGTTAGGGAATTTGACCTTCCGTATCGGGCGCAAGCTGGGCTTAAAAATCAGCAATCCCGCTCCGTTTGTGGAAGAATACACCGAAAAATGGTGTCAGTTTGGGTTTGACGAAAGCTCCCTTTTGGACGTGGCGTTATACCTCTTAAAGACGGATCGCGGGGACTTTGCGGCGATGAATGAGGAGCTGGCGGGGCTGTTTGCGCAAGGAATCGTGTCTAAGGACAGCGTGAAGGCGTACTTGAAGGAAAAGAACGAACAGTTGAAGCTGTTTACCGCTATCCAAGGGCTTTGCGGCGGGATCAGAAAGAGCGCGGCGAATCTTGACCTGATACGGACTTGGCGGAGCTGGAATTTTGACGATCAAATGATTATGGAAGCGGCGAAGCGCGCGAAAGACAGCGCCAGCCCTATCCCCTACATCAATAAAATTTTATCCGATTGGAAACGGATTGGCGCGTTCCGCGTGGAGGATATCCCCGCGGCGGACGGAAAGGCAAGTTTCGCACCTCGCCAAGGCGGGGTTGTAAACGCCGCCGTGGAGGCGGTAAACGCCAAGAGCGATCGCGAACGGTATTATGCGTTGCGGCGGGAAAAGGCGCAGTCGGTTGCCGATACTTTTTTGGCGAGAGCGAACGGGAACAAGCGGTTTAAAACGATTGCAACCGAGCTTGCAAAAATGGAAATTTCGCTTGCAAAAGCGGAGGTGTTCGACCCCAAGGCGTTGCCCGCTCTGACCGAACAAAAGGCGGCTTTGTTGCGAGAAAGGGAGTCCATTTTGGAAGAGCTGGGAATCACCGAAACTCAGCTTGCTCCGCAGTACGGGTGCAAAAAATGCTCGGATACGGGATTTTTGAAAAACGGCGCGGCGTGCGATTGCTATAAGGTCGGCGGTTGATTTGCCTTTTGACCGACAGGGTTTTGTGCGGTAAGAGCGGCGCGGGTTACCGTAAAGAGTTTCGTCGCGCTTTGGCGCAAAAAATGGACTTTCTAAAAGTTTTTTCGGTTTTTTGTGAAAAGAGCCGTAAAAACGCTTGCAATTTTTGCAAAAATACAGTAATATAATATGGCTTTCGTAAGAGAGCCGTAATATTTGCAGAGATGGCTGAGTGGTTTAAGGCGCACGATTGGAAATCGTGTGATGCAGGAATGTATCCGGAGGTTCAAATCCTCTTCTCTGCGCCAGTAAACAAAAGACTTTCGGACAATTTCCGAGGGTCTTTTATTTTGCGCTTTACCCCTACACACGATTTTTAGGCTGTTGTCAAAGGTTAAAAAACCCGCTTTAAAATTTCGGGTTTATTGTGAATTTTGCAAGCTCTTTTCGCTTGAATTCGTCCATTACGTGCGTATAGACGTTGAGGGTCATATCCGCCGTTGAATGTCCTACTATTTGTTGGCACACGGTAACGTTTACGCCGCTTTCGGCGCAACGTGTAATAAACGTGTGGCGTAGGTCGTGCAAATGGTGGGCAGGGCATAGCCGCTTAAATTCGCGGCTTGTTTGTTCCAGCCCGAACGGAAACACGATTGAAGAAGGGGCTTTGTGATACTTGCCCTTCCTTCGGGCGCGCGCCTCCTTTTTGTTTTGGCGGCGTTGCCCTTCTAAAATTGCCTTCACCTCCTCTGTTAATGGTATATATCTAAAACTCTCTTCCGTCTTAGTCCCTCTGATTAGAATAACCCGCCCCGCCTCGTCAACGTCACGCCATTCCAGCGAGAGCGCCTCCGCGCGGCGGGTACCCGTATGCAAGTAAAAAAGCATAAGCCATTTATAGCGGCTTGTTTCCAGCGCGCGCAAAAATTCGGCTTGCTCTGATATACTCAACGCCCGCCCGCGTTGCTTTTTGTAGCGTATCTTCTCTACGCCTTCCATTACGTTACGGGAAACAAAGCCCAGCCTTTGCGCCTTGGCGATCGCCGAAAATAGCACTTGCCGCGCGTAAACGCCCGTTCGGGTGTTGCCTAATTTCATTAACTCGCGCTCTACGTCGTACGTCGTCAGATGGGAAAGGGGCAACCGTTTCAGCCGTTCGGGGATATGTAGCCTTATCATTTGCTCTATGTTCCGTACCGAATACGCGGCAAGGGTCGGGCGTTTGTATATTTCGTACCACTCCAAAAGCCACGCGCCCAACGTCCACTCCTGCCCGTTCATACCTCGCCCCCTTCTGCCGCAAGGCGCGCCGCCTCGCGTTCTGCCTTTTTGCGGGCGTAGTATTCGCGCTGATATGCCTTTGCCTCTTCACGGTGCGCCGCGCGATATGCCGCATTGTATGCCGCCTTTTTCGCCTTTATCTCTTCGCGGTTGTTTTTATAATAGTCACGCCATTTTTTCCTTAACTTTTCAACGTGCTTTTTGCTATACTCGCGCTGGTATTCGCGTTGATACGCAAGGCGCACTTCCCTTTCTTCCTTACTTTCCGCCGCAAGGCGCGCCCTCTTTTTTGCGTTTTCCGCCTCTCTTTGGGTGCGCTTTAATGCGCGGCGTTGACGGTTATATTCGTTAATTTCCGCACGGTGCGCCTTTTTGTATGCGCTATTGTACGCCCTTATTTCCTCTTTATGGCTTTCACGGTATCGCCGATTTCTTGCCGCCGCCTTTTCACGTTGCGCCTTGGTTTTCGCTTTTTTTTGCGTAGCCGTCAAGCCGTTATCTTTATAATACCCGTCAACCTCGCGGCGGTTTTCCCGTTCCCGTTCTTTCTCGCTGCGCCGAGCTGCGCGCAACCGTTTTAGCCACTTTTCGATTTTTTCCAAGCAATACTCACTCGTTTCCATTGCGTAACCTTCCCAGAAAGGAAAATAGCCCCTGCGGCTCTCTCCTTCCGCATGGGCTATTTTTTGAACTTCTGGATTATACAACCTTCCTTTCATTCTTTTATCTTCTCGGCTGCGCTTTCGGTCGCCGCCGTTTAGACCGTTTTTTCGGTTTCGGAGAGAGTTTAGCCCGTTTTGGGCTTTTTATAATTTTATTATAAAGCCTATTTCGGGCTTTGTCAAGCGTTTTTCTTAAAAAAATTCTAAAATGGGCTAAAAAGGGGTACGGTTATGCAAAAATTAAAAGAATTGCGGCTTGAAAGAGGTTTTACGCAATCCCAAATAGCCCAGCTTTTGGGCGTTAATCAAACCGCTGTTGAAGTCGGAGGCCAAGCGGTTCTTAGGAAGACAACACTTGAAACCAACTCCTTGGCTCA
>JAZKXM010000121.1:0-10071 GCA_045611585.1 Candidatus Scatosoma sp.
CCGTGGATATGGGCTGTGTGGGCAGGGGCTTACAATGCAAGGAAACGCAGGTTTCCGTTTGCGTGAAGGACGGTAGAGGCCCGTACGATTATGAAATGGTGGAACGGCTGATTTCGCTTGCCAAGGAAAAGAAAATTGATTTTGCGGCGGACGTTTATCCGTATTACGGTTCGGACGTCGGCGCGGCGTGGAGCGCGGGCGCGGACGTGAAAGGGGGCTTGATTGGCCCCGGGGTACACGCTTCGCACGGAATGGAACGCACGCATATCAAGGGGTTAATGGAGACGGTTTCGCTGCTCAACGCGTACCTGGGTATTCCATTTGAGGTAAAAGAGTGATGAAAAAGCATCTAAACGTAGCGGCGGCGTTGATCTTTCAGGACGGAAAAATTTTTGCGACCAAGCGTGGGGAAAGTCGGTATCCTTACGTTGCGCATAAATTTGAGTTTCCCGGTGGGAAGATTGAGGAGGGGGAAACCCCGCAAAACGCTGTCGAAAGAGAGATGAAGGAAGAGCTGGATATGGACGTCGTCGTTGGCGGACTGTATGCAAAAACTACCTTCGAATATCCCGATTTTATCGTCACTTTGTCCTTATACGAATGTGAAATGAGGTCGGAGTTTTGTTTAAAGGAGCATGAAGGCTACCGTTGGATGAAACCGAGCGAGCTTTGCGCGGAAGAATGGGCGCCTGCGGACGCGGACATTGTGGAAACAATCAAGCGCGTGTTTGGTTAATTGAAGGGAAAAAACGAGAAAGAGATGGAGATGGCGGATAAAAAAATAGCCGTTTACGGCGCGGGTGCGATGGGGACGGTGTTGGGCGCGTTTTTGACGGAAGGCGGCGTAAAAACGCATTTGATCAGCCGAAACGTGGCGCACGTTGCCGTTTTAAAAAAGACGGGCGCTCGTATTTCGTGCGTGGCGGACGGGATAGAAAAGCGTATCCCCGTCGAGGCGTTATTGCCCGAAGAAATGACGGGAAGCTACGACGTAATTTTTTTGATGACGAAACAGCGGGAAAACCGAAAAATATTAACTTTTTTATCCGATTATTTGACAGATGAGGGGATTGTTTGCATCTTGCAAAACGGCTTGCCCGAAGCGGCGGCGTTGGAGGTTTTGGATGCGGAAAGGGTTTACGGCGGCGCGGTTTCCTTTGGGGCGAATTTTTTGGGCGAAGGGCGTGTGGAGCTGACCTCTAATATGGCGGCGATGTCAATCGAGGTAGGCGGTTATCAAAACGGGAATGAAAAAACGCCCCTTTTGGTGGAGATTCTTTCCCGCGCTTGCACCGCATGCGGCAACGAGAATTTTGTAAAAGGAACGCAAAATCTTGCGGGGGCGAGATGGAGCAAACTGGCGATTAACAGCGCGTTTTCGGGACTTTCTGTGGCGACGGGGCTGACCTTCGGCGAGATTGCGAAAAGAAGAAAAACGCGAAAAGTTGCGTTAAAAATTTTGTGGGAATGTATGGCGGTGGCAAAAGCCGCGGGCGTGACTATGGCACCCTTACAGGGGCACGATATGGAAAAGCTGTTGGGCGGGAAAAGCGCGTTTAATAGATTGGTTGCGTACATGGTGCTGCCGTTTGCGATGAAAAAGCACAAAAAATTGCGTTCTGGGATGCTGCGTGACGTGCAGAACGGGCGAAAATGCGAGATTGATTTTATCAACGGTGCGGTTGTAAAAGAAGGAAAAAGAGTCGGCGTTAAAACGCCCGTATGCGAAATGCTTGTCGAGATGGTACACGGCATTGAAAACGGGTTGTATGAAACGGATTATAAAAACGTTGATTTTTTCTTCGATCTGATGAGGGAAGCCCCCTCAATCTCTTTGACAAAGAAATAAAAAAATTGTATAATAAGACGGAAAAACAAAAGGAAAGGAAAATATTATGGATCTTATCAAATTGGCGGACGCGCTCATCCCTGACGAGCAAGTAAAGCCGCTGGATTATTACGAAGAACTGTACAAGGATCGCGGCTTAGAAAAGGGCGCGCAGGTCACTCGTCTTGCCCCCAGCCCCACGGGCTTTATGCATTTGGGGAATTTGTACGTTGCCTTGGCAAACGAACGGATAGCGCACCAAAGCGGCGGCGTGTTCTATTTGCGTATCGAAGATACGGATGAAAAACGCAAGGTGGAAGGCGCGGTGGAGGTTATTCATTCCTCTTTAAAATATTTCGGAATCGAATTTGACGAAGGGGCGGATCTTTGCGGAGAATACGGGCCTTATTATCAACGCCAACGCGCGGAAATTTACCACGCTTACGCGAAGGAGTTGATCCGTCAAGGCCGCGCGTATCCTTGCTTCTGCACGGAGGAGGATTTGGAAAGCACCCGTCAATACCAGACGGAAAACAAGCTGTTGCCTGGGTATTATGGCGAGTTTGCAAAATGCCGCAATTTTTCCGAAGCGGAAATTTATGAAAATTTGAAGGCTGGTAAGCCTTACGTAATTCGTTTGCGTTCGCAAGGCGACGTAGAGAAAAAACACCCTTTCCGCGACGCGGTAAAGGGGGAAATTACGGTGACGGAAAACAATCAGGACGTGGTCATCTTAAAATCGGACGGGATCCCCACTTACCATTTCGCGCACGCGATCGACGATCATTTTATGGGTACTACGTTGGTGATCCGCGGGGAAGAATGGCTGTCCTCTTTGCCGATCCATATCGAATTGTTCAACGCACTGGGATTTAAGCTGCCCCGCTATGGGCATAACTGCTCTATTCAAAAGATTGACGGCGAAACCCGTCGGAAGCTGTCCAAACGGAAGGACCCCGAAGCGTCGCTTACCTTCTATCGCGAGCAGGGGTATCACCCGTTGGCGGTTAAAACGTATATGATGACGTTGCTGAATTCTAACTTTGAAGAATGGATGTTAAAATTCCCCGACAAGCCGTTGGAAGAATTTAAATATTCCATTGAAAAAATGGGTAAGAGCGGCGCGTTGTTTGATATTGCAAAGCTGAACGATATCGCCAAGACGACGATGGCGAAGCTGACGGCGGAAGAAACCTTCGATTTCCTTGCCGATTGGGCGGAAAATTACGGTTCTGCGGCGCAAAAGGCGTATTTTGCGGACAAGGAGTACTTGATTAAGGTGCTGACCCTTTGCATGGGGATTGGCGGCAAGAAACGCAGAAAGGATTTTATCTGCGCAAAGCAGGCGTTGGAAACGATTGCATATTTCTTTGATGAAACCTTCGCGCCCGAATACGCTTACCGTTTTGAAAAGGGAACGGTGAAAAAGGTGTTGGAGGGCTTTAAGGTCAGATACAGCGCGGCGGACGACAATTCCGTTTGGTTTGAAAAGGTGAAAGAGGTTGCGGCGGAAAACGGATTTGCGACGGACATGAAGGCGTATAAGGCGAACCCCGAAAATTATCCCGGTAACGTTTCGGATGCGGCGGAAATGCTGCGTATCGCGGTGACGGGGCTGTCTAATACTCCCGATCTTTGTACCATTATGCAGATTTTGGGTGAGGAAAATTCGATTGCCCGTTTGCAAAAGGCAATTGACGTTTTGTGATATCGTAAGAGATGGATTGTAATTGGTATAGATTGAAAAGAGCGCAAAAAACTCCCGAGGCGGTAACGCTTCGGGAGTTCGGTTTTTTGATGAAAATTAGAATTTGTTTTCCAACAGCTTAGTGATATCGTAGGTGTTTCTGTGGATGAGGTAGGTATTGCACATAGGCGCTTTAAAATCGAGCAGGGGAACTTCTTCCAGCGTGCCGTCCTCCAAAAGAGGCTTGACGAATTTATACGGAAGGAAGGAATATCCCAAGCCCTTTTCCAAATAGGGCAACAGCTTGGAGGTGTTGTCAAATTCTAAACGGAAGATGTGGTTCTTCGGGAAAAGGGAACGTATAAACAAGCCTGCCGCGCTCAACGTAAGGTCGCACATAAGGTAGGAGATATCCGCAAGCTGTTCTTGCTTGATTCCTTTCGGGAAAGCGTTTGTACCCTTTTTGCAAACCAGTGCCATGCGGTCGGTGTCGTAAACATTGCTGGTATAGCCCGTCTTATTAAGCGGGATAGCCGAAAATACCACGTCCAGCACGCCGTCTTGTAAGGATTGAATCAACTCTAACGAATGTCCAAGCATAACCTTTGTGCAAGTTTGGTTGTTGTTGTCCATACATTGGTCGATGAGGGGGCGCGCATACACCTCGTAGGCGGCGTTGATTGCGCCGATATAAAACTTTCTACGGTGCGCCGAAGCGGCGTTCATTTCTTCCACAGAGGTTTCCTGCAATTCTAAAATACGTTCAGCGTATTTTAAGAAAATTTCCCCTTCCTCGGTGAGGGTGACGATCTTGGACGCGCGGCGGAACAGCCGTTTGCCGACTTCTTTTTCTAATTCGCTAATACGATTGGTAACGGTGGATTGCGCAACGGATAATTTTTTGGCAACCAACGTAAAGTTTTTGATCTTTGACAAATAAATAAATGTAGTTAATTCTTCCGTACTCATATCTGATAAATTCCCCTTTGGTATGTAACCATAGCAATTATACCACCTTATGAACGGAAAAGCAAGCGAAAAAGACAAAATTTTCAAAAACCTTTTATCTTTTTTTAGCCTACCGTTGACAAGGCGAAGGGAAATATTGTATAATTTTTATAAAGTTAAGGAGAAGAAAGAAAATGAAAGAAAAAATCAAGCAAAACGTTCGCCGTTTAACGGAGGAGCTGTCCCGAGGTAACTGTTACGGGGAAAAGGTGACGATCGTTGCGGCGACAAAAACGCAAACCGTCGAGGCGATCAATGCGGCGATTGAGGCGGGGATTGACGCCGTTGCGGAAAACCGCGTTCAAGAATTCCGTGATAAAACGGAATATCTTTCTTCCTGCCCGCAGCATTTTATCGGACATTTGCAGACAAATAAGGTAAAATATCTCATCGGTAAGATCGCTTTGTATCATTCTTGCGACCGTGACGAATTGGCAGATGAAATTGCGCGGCAGTCCGTTCGAAAGGGGGTAATTTCCGACGTATTGATTCAGGTCAATATAGGGGACGAAATTTCAAAAGGGGGGTACGCCTTGTCCGACGTAAAAGAGGTCTTTCTTCGGTTAAAGGATAAGGAAGGGCTTTGCGTGCGTGGGTTTATGGCGATGCTGCCAAATAGCGACGATGAAGAACTGCTTATTCGCTTGGCGAAAGAAATGCGGGCTTTATTTGATTGGGCGCAAGGTCAGGCGGATGGAATTGATTATTTGTCGATGGGTATGAGCGGCGATTATGCGCTGTGCGTTGGTTGCGGCAGCAATATGATTAGGGTCGGCAGCAATATTTTCGGGGAACGGAATTACGGTTGAGGTGAAGCAATGTACACGATGATCACAGGCGCGACGGGCGGGCTTGGAAAGGCGTTCGTCGAGGTGTGCGCTCGGCGGGGGGATAAGCTCCTTTTGACGGGCAGAAGCGAGGGAAAGCTATCCGCTTTGGCGGACGAGATAAAGGCGCGGTATCCGTCGGTAGAGGTGTGCTATTATGCTGCTGATTTGCAAAATGATGGCAGCAGGTACGAGATGACGAAAAAAATCGCCGCCGAAGGCAAGCGAATTTCGTTGCTTGTCAACGCGGCGGGCGCGGATATTCAAAAGGGTTTTTCCTTATATACGCAGGAGAAGATATCTTTTCAATGCCGAGCCAATTTTGAGGGCGCGGCGGCAATGTGTTTATTCGCCTATCAAAACCGAGCTGAGGAGCTGCAAATTGTCAACGTTTCCAGCGTTTCGGGGATTTATCCTATGCCATATTTTGCCTTGTACAGCGCGTTGAAGGGCGCTCTTACCTCCTTTTCCGTTGCCATTCGGGAGGAATGGAAGGGTGAAAAGGTAAAAGTGACGGCGGTTTTGCCCGGCGCGATGCCGACTCGTGAAGATATTAAACAGCAAATCAAGGGGCAAGGGCTGTGGGGAAAGCTGGCGGCGAAATCTCCGCAATACGTTGCGGAATGCAGTTTAAAAGCCGTTCGAAAAAACAAACGCAAGCTGATTCCCGGGTTTTGGAATAAGGTAATGAACGTGGGGACGAAACTGATTCCGTCCGCTTGGCGGTCAAAATTTATCGCTTCACGCTGGAAAAAGATCAGCAAAGATGCTTTTTGACGGGCGTTCGTTAGGTGTTGGCGGGCGTTTTGTTGGCGTTTGACAGCGCGCAAAAGACAACAAGCAAAGGTCAGCTATCCCGCTTGGCAAGAATTTTTCCGTTTTCGGCGTTTAACAAAAATGCGCGAATTTTTTGGTTGCGGTCGATGACCCCGACGTAGTAATAATTTGCGTCCTCGTGGATCAAACGCAGATAAATTTCTCCGCAAAAGCCGTATTTGTCCGTCATATCCTTAAACAGCTGCGGTTGCGCGTCGGTCAGCGTTTTTAACAGTTGTTTGGGCGTGAGGGTGCTTTCCGTTAAAACGGTTTTGGCGGTCAGCGTTATCTTACTTTCGCCGCATTGTAACGTGAGCGGGATTTCTTTCGCTTGGGAGATATCCAACGTGCAGGAATAATAAAATTGGGATTTTACGTTATCATAGGACATATCCCCGCCGTAGCTTTTATCTCCATAAGCAAAATCGAGTAGGACGTTCGTTTGTCCTTCGGGGGCGGTCAAGCGAAACTCGGCGACGGTGGTTTTGTCTTGTGGGATTCCGTCCGCGCGGTAAGGGGTTTCGCGGGTGACTGCATAAACGGTCATTCGGTAGCCCTCTCCTTCGGCGAGAAGTATATTGCTGCGCAGTTCGGAAACGGAAAGAAAATAATCCACTTTTTTTGCGCAGGAAAATCCAAAAAGGCAAAAAACGCAAAGCAAGAGAAATGCGATTGTCCGCGTGAACATGGTGCGGATTCGGGTGTGAGTACGGTTAAAATGGTCGATTGTTACTTTCATAGTATAATATATTGAAAAAAGATGAAAAACATACCTAATAATTTTCCGTCATACAGTTGATTTTTTTATCGGTTTATGTTAAAATATATAATAATACCAAAACAATACTAAACGGAGGATAGCTTATGCGCGTCAATAAAGTCGTGTTGAAAGCCGTTTTAAGCACGGCGGCTGCGATATTTATATTGTTAGTCGTGATGTTTGCGGCGCTCGCTTTTATCTATCCTTCGACGATGATGCAGTTTACGTACGATTTGGGTATGGAAAGCGCAAGTATTCGGTACGCAAGGCGGGCGTACAGCCGTTCGGAGCAGATATATTATATCGCGTTTGCAACCGAGGTCGCGATTGGGGAAAAGGATTATGAAAAAATTGACGCTTGCGGCAGTAAGTTTGTAAAAGACGACAGTTTTTCTAAGTATTGCGCGGAAAAGAACGCAACTCGCCCCGAAGGAGTGACGGCAACCTATCAGCAGTACGTTTACGGGCAGGTAGGGGTTGCGAAATATTACAACGGAAAGGCGGAAGAAGCGATTGATTTTGCGTTTGTGGTCAACGTTGACAGCTTTACGCAAAACAATGCGGTGGCGGCGGTGCTGTTGACGGCGATCAAGGAAGAGGACGCCGAGGCGGTTGCGATGATGCGGGACAAGCTGGTTGCGTTCCGTGATGAAAAAGGGACGTCGCTGACGGATGAGGACGGAAGCTATTTGCACAGAATGATAGGGTTTGCGCAGGTACACGGCTCGTAAAAATAAAGGGTGCGGGCATAAAATAACGAACATAAAGAAAAAAATAACGGGGAAAAGGAAGCCTTGGCTTCGTGAGGAATATACATCGAAATAAAAAGTTTAAACACGAGGAGAGATAAAACCTATGAGTAGCAAAATTGTAAAAGAGGGCTTGACTTTTGACGACGTGCTTTTGATTCCGCAAGCGTCCAGCGTTTTACCGAATGAAGTGGATTTGCGCACGAAACTGACGGATAAAATCAAGCTGAACATTCCCTTACTTAGCTCGGCAATGGACACCGTTACCGAAAATCGTATGGCGATTGCGATCGCGCGTGAGGGCGGCTTGGGCATTATTCATAAAAATATGTCCATTGAAGAGCAGGCGGCTCACGTCGATAAGGTAAAGCGGAGTGAACACGGCGTAATTACCGATCCGTTTTTCCTTGCGCCTGAAAACCTCGTGAAGGACGCCGTTGCGTTGATGGAAAAATACCGCATTAGCGGTGTGCCTATCACCAAAAACGGAAAGCTGGTTGGCATTTTGACAAACCGCGATCTTCGGTTTGAAAGCAATTTTGATCAACCCATTTCTAACATTATGACGAAGGATCACCTCGTCACCGCGCCCGTCGGCACTTCGCTGGACGAAGCGAAGGTCATTTTGGGCAAGCACAGAATTGAAAAATTGCCCATCGTGGACGAAAAAGGCTATTTAAAAGGGCTGATTACCATTAAGGATATCGAAAAATCTATTCAATATCCCAACTCCGCCCGTGACGAAAACGGCCGTTTGTTGGTCGGTGCGGCGGTTGGTACGGCGGCAAATACGTTGGAAAGAATTGCAGCGCTTGTGGAAGCGCGCGTGGACGTGATCGTTATCGACACCGCGCACGGACATTCGGCGGGCGTTTTGAAAAAAGTAGAGGAGATCCGCTCGAAGTTCCCTAATCTTACGCTGGTTGCAGGAAACGTAGCGACGGCGGCGGCGACGGAAGCGCTCATCAAATCGGGTGCGGACGTTGTCAAGGTGGGTATCGGCCCCGGGTCGATTTGTACCACCCGTATCGTGGCGGGTATTGGCGTTCCGCAGCTGACGGCGGTAATGGACTGCGCTGAAGAAGCGGATAAATACGGCAAAAGAATTATCGCGGACGGCGGTATCAAATACAGCGGCGATATTGTTAAGGCATTGGCGGCGGGCGGCAGCGCCGTTATGGTCGGTTCGCTTTTGGCGGGTACGCTGGAAAGCCCGGGCGAGGTAGAGCTGTATCAAGGTAGAAGCTATAAGGTATATAGAGGTATGGGCTCGCTTGGCGCGATGGCGGCGGGCAGTAGCGACAGATATTTCCAAGAAGGCACGAGAAAGTTCGTTCCCGAAGGGGTGGAAGGCAGGGTGCCTTACCGCGGCTCTGTTGCGGAAATTATTTATCAGTTGAAAGGCGGATTGCGTTCGGGTATGGGCTATTGTGGAAAGGCGACGGTAGAAGAATTGCGTACCGGCTCCGAATTTGTGAAAATCACCAACGCCAGCTTGGTGGAAAGCCATCCTCACGATATCTCGATTAGCAAAGAAGCGCCCAACTATTCGCAACACTAATAAAAGGGGAATTTTGGCACTCAGCTCATACCTGGGTGCCTGATTTCAATTTCTTTTTAAGGATAAGGGACGAAAAGAGAGAGAAAAAAGCAAAAAAATTTTTTATCAAACAAGGAGAAAAATTATGGAGTATATGAAAAGACCCGAAAGTATGCAACGTATCACGACGCCCGCCTTGGCGCAGGCATTTATCGACGAACAGGTTGCGGAAGTTCGCGCGCAGGTAGGCGATAAGAAGGTATTGCTGGCACTTTCGGGCGGGGTGGACAGCTCCGTTGTGGCGGCGTTACTCATTAAGGCGATCGGTAAGCAACTCGTTTGCGTTCACGTCAACCACGGCTTGATGAGAAAGGGCGAAAGTGAGCAGGTTATCGAAATTTTCCAAAACGGTTTGGATGCGAACCTTATCTATATCGACGCAACCGATCGGTTTTTGGATAAGCTTGTGGACGTATCTGATCCCGAAACGAAGAGAAAGATTATCGGCGGCGAATTCGTCCGCGTATTTGAAGAAGAAGCGAGAAAGCTGGAAGGGATGTCCTTCTTGGCGCAAGGCACGATTTATCCCGATATCATTGAAAGCAAAGGGGTAAAGGCGCATCACAACGTTGGCGGACTTCCTGACGATATCCATTTCGAGGGGCTGGTGGAACCTGTAAAATTCCTTTACAAAGACGAGGTGCGCGTAGTGGGCAAGGCGCTTGGTTTGCCCGCTGAAATGGTAGATAGACAACCTTTCCCTGGGCCCGGGCTTGGCGTGCGTTGTACGGGTGCGATTACGCGGGACAGATTGCACGCTTTGCGCGAATCGGACGCAATTTTGCGTGAAGAATTT
>JAZKXM010000122.1:0-7061 GCA_045611585.1 Candidatus Scatosoma sp.
AACCCGCCGACCGAATATCCGCTTTGCTGCAACGCGCCCAACAGCCGAAAGGTCGCCAGATAGAAAAAGCATACGCACGGTATGCAAGCCACAACCATAGCGCAAACGTCACCCATAAAGAAAAAACTCCTCTGCAATCAAATTAAACAAAACGGGATTCTCCGCAAACGCAAAATGCCCGCCCTTCATCATTTTCAATTCCGCATTCGGAAAGCTATCCAAATAGATCTCCGATTCCCGCAGCGTCGTCACGCGGTCGTCCTCCCCTTGCACGATCAGTACCTTATTTTGCACCTCTTTGGCGCAATCCCTAAGGTCCTCGTTGACGATCTTTTTATAACTCTCCCTCATCACGGGGGACAGAGTTTTATACTCCGCACTACCAAACCTTTTTTCGGCAAACCGCGGCGCAAATTTTTTCACAAACCGATAGGCGCGCACCTTCATTTTATATGCCGCTCCCCGCGGCAAAATAATCCCCGCCGGCCCCGTCAGCAGCATTTTATCAAATATCTGCCCCCGCCTTTTTGCCATTTTCACCGCTACGCGCACCCCAAACGAATGGGCGATCACGTGCGGAAAAACCACTCCTAAATCAGACAGCCGCTCCTCCGTCCACGCCGCATAATCCTCCACCGAAAACGCGCTTGTTAAGCTCGGGCATTGCCCAAACCCTAACATATCCAACGCCGTCACTCGAAAAAAACGGGAAAAATACTCCACCTGCGCCGCAAAGGTTTCCTTGCAGGAAAGGTAGCCGTGCAGCATTACAAGGTCTTTTCCCTCCCCCTTTTGTATAAACGTCCTTTCGCTTAACGCAACCGTCTTGTTTCCCTCCTCGGCACGCCGCCAACGTTTTCAAAGCTCTTTTGTCATCACCAGCGCGTCCTCACCGTCCGCGTAATATCTTTTCCGAACGTTCAGCACAGAAAACCCAACGCCCTCGTATAACCTTTGCGCCGCAAGGTTAGAAACGCGCACCTCTAAAAACAGCTTTTGCGCGCCCCTTTCCGCCGCCTCGTCAATCAACGCTTCCATTAGCCGACGACCAAAGCCCCGCCTTCTTATTTCAGGCGCAACGGCAACGATCGCCACCTCCGCCACCTCAAACAAAACGCTTTCTAAGGCGTACGCCAAAATCCTACCGTTCTCCTCGATCAATACGCCTTTGTATAAGGGATTTTCAAAAGAACTACGCAAAACGTCCTCCGACCACGGATCCGAAAAACAAACGTTTTCTAGCTCCGCAATCTCCCCAACGTCCTCCGCTGTCCATTCCCTAACCGTCAGGGCGCTCACAGCTTCTTTTCTCCCTTTTCCAAATTGATCTCCGCCGAGCTTTTCCGCACGTACAACGCCGTCAATTCCCCAAACGAGTTCCTTTTTTTCGCCGCCAGCACCGCCCGTTTCAAGCCCTCGACGGGGGAACAAACCTCCACGTCAATCTTTTCCGCAATCGCAATCGCCGCCGTCGAAACCAAACGGTATCCCTCTGCGGCAACCGCCAAAACTTCTTCTTCCGTCAGATAGGAAGGTGCCAAGTACACCTTCTCCCCTTCGTACCCGCAAACGTAGTAGGCGTCGTGTCCCGCGTCGATCAGCGCCAGCACCTTGCTGTTTGAACCGTCTATCGCATTATATGCGGCAACGTCAAAAGAAGTGATAGGTAAAAGAGGCTTTCCCGCCGCTAAGCCAAACCCTTTCGCCGCCGAAATTCCAATCCGAATCCCCGTAAAAGAGCCCGCGCCAACCACCGCCGCAAAAAAATCGCAATCGGCAGGCAGCAACCCCGCCTCCTCCAAAACGCCGTCAATCTCCGTCATCAAATTGACGGAATGCTGCATTGCGCAATCGGGCAAAAACCGCGAAAAAACCTTCCCGCCGTTCGCGGCAAGTACGGTCAAATAATTACAACTCGTATCAATCGCCAAAAATTTTTCCAACGGAGTTCTCCCTTTTTTAATCCCCAAAAACAATCTCTCGACGGTTTTCGTCCAGCTTATTGATTCGCACCCGCTTAACGGTTCGCGGCAACAGCGGCGCGATATTTTGCGCCCATTCTATCAAGCAAATCCCGCCCATATCAAAATAATCGGCAAGCCCCAAATTTTCCGCTTGCTCTACGCTTTCAATACGGTAGCAATCATAATGAAACAGCCGCCCGTCATAATCATTCATATATGCATAGGTGGGGCTTGTCACTTCTTCTTGGATCCCCAAGCCCTTTGCAATCCCCTTGGCAAATACCGTTTTTCCCGCGCCCATATCCCCGTCCAACAACAGAACGTCGCCGCTTTTCAGGGTCTTTGCATATTTTTCCGCAAACGCCTCCGTTTGCTCTCGCGATTCAGAAATAAACTTTTCCATACCTCTATTATAATACCAAAGCGCAAATTTTGCAATAATTTGACGGCTTTTCCCCTTAATTTTTCCCTCAAATCTTCAACTTTTTCAAAAATTTAGACAACCTTTTGTACAGCAATAAGGTCAGTGCGCTCACCGCCACCGTTTTGATAAGATTAAACGCCAAAACAAACCAACCCAAGGATGCAAACGCGGCGGCTGCCCCCTCGCCCATGTACAACGGAAAGGTAATAAATCGGTTGGCAACCAACGCCATACCCGTTCCCAAAACACACCCAACCGCTAAGGTCCACAGCACGGTCAAAAACCCCTTTTTAAAGCGATAAACAACCGTCGGTAAAAGAATATAGGCAGAGGTCATCAGGATATTCGCAATCTCCCCCACGCCGCCCGACGAAGATCCAATCGCACGCAAGCTTTCCTTTAACAGGCAAACGACAATTCCCTCGACGGGTCCCAACAAAAAACCGACCAAAAGGATAAAGGCGTTGCCAAAATCCAGTTTCAAAAAAGGCGCGGCGGGAAAGATAGGAATTTCCAAAAAGCTAACCGCATAAGCGAGCGCAACAAACACCGCCATCAAAGCGATACGCTTCGCCGAAAACCTTGTTTTGACAGCAGTTTTTGGTTTTCCTTCCACACCTGCCCCCTCCGTTTTTAAATTTTCCAATTCTTGCTTCTCCATACCTTTCTCCTTTTCACTATTACTTTTTCACTATTACCTTCCCCTACGGGAGGTCAAGGAACTCAGTTCCTTGCGGGTGTGGGCAGAGCCCACAAAAACGGACTCATTTAAGCAACCGATAGGTTGCGCCCCTACGCCGTAGGCGTACAAGCGGCGACAGCCGCCCTAAGCCCCCATTAAGCAACCGTTAGGTTGCACCCTTGACCGCCCCGCGGTCACAACGCAAGCAAAGCTTGCGCCAAACTAGCCCCAATCCAAGCAAAACGCAGTTTTGCGCCTTTTAAAATTTTGCCACAACGCAAAGCCTTGCTTTGCAATTCACGAAACGCGGTAGCGTTTCAATTCATGCCGACTTTGTCGGCAATTCACGCACCATAAGGCGCAATTCACTTCCCTCACCCCCACAGCTTGCAGTTCTTTCCCTTACACGCCCAAGTTTCACAAAAAAACGCCGTCACCAACAGACGTCAGGACGGCAACAGCAAAGCAAAACCAACGAAAAACCTGAAACGCAAACACCGTTCCGTCTTCCGTCCTCTTTTCCCATCCGGACTATACCGTCGGTATCGGAATTACACCGATTCGGGCAACCGCGCGCGGCTGCTTTGCAGACTTTTACTGCCGGTGAGGAATTTCACCCCGCCCCAAAGAACTATTTTTCACTCAATCATTTATTCAATTAACCATTCGCATTCATAATCGCTTTAAAAATCGCTATTATACTTGCTTTTTATCTCTATATCTCTATATCACTATACCACAACGCCCCACCGCTTGTCAACCTCACGGCAGTCAAGCTCGCATTTTTTATAAAACCCGCATAATAAACAATACGACCGCCAAAATACACAACGCGCAACAAAGCCCCATAAATATCCACGGCCATTTTACCTTTGGCAACCGTCCCGTTTTCACCGCTTTGACAATCATTTTCTTTTTATTATATGTAAAACATCTTCCTAAAAATAAAAACGGCAAAAGGGAAAGAGCCGCCAATTCTATTCCCAACAAATACGAGTCGTGCGTTGTCGCATTTCTCGCGCTGTAAAAGGAAAGAAAACTAAACACCCATAAAAACAAAGTTGCAAAGCCCAACGCTTGTCGTATGCTGCGCACACGCCCCATCTCACGCTCCGCCACATTCGCCAATTTTTCCGTTACGCAATATTCCGATTGACACGCCCCGTTTATCAGGTTGACGTGCCCAACGTATTCTACTCCTTCAAAGCTAAAAACCACCTTTAACAACGGAATATAAATCACGTCGTGTTTCTCATCCGAAATTTCCCTTTTTGCTTTTGCGACGGGCATTTCCTTCTTTACTTGCGCCAAAAAAGCTTTTTTTATCTTTTTAAACGGTCTTGCGCAACCGTCCAACAAATCGGACGATTCTTTTTTCTGTACAATTTCAATGCCGCTCTCCGCACCATTCCACATACAATGCAACTCACCATCGGCAAAACAACTCGTTTTTTGTGTATTTCGCTCCTCAAAATGCACAACCGGCTCTCCACCGCCACTGGTTGTCCAAACGTATCCAACCCTTGCACTACTACGATAAACAGGCACAAACACCTTGCTAATTCGCGCAAAATTCGGTTCTTCAATCCATTTCAAAAATCTTTCGCTAATCTGTTTATATCCACGAATTTTCCCGCGCAATATATCCAGCGCGGACTCTTGATCGTACACCTCAACGGCACAAAAAAAGTTGTTAAAGGCCTTCGATTTTTTATTCTCCGCAGGGACATTTTCTACCATTTGCGCACCTTCCGTCCCTTCCGCTCCCGTTCTCTCATCCGCGGCACCTTCCCTCGCGCCGTCACCGTCCATTTTTTCTTCGCCGTCGGCAACGCAGTCGCCCGCTCGTTCTTCTTCGCCGCTAACCAAGTCGTCTGTCGTCGAATTTTCCTTTTCGTCCAATGCTTTTCCCGTTTCCTTCATCATTTTCTAAAATTTCCTCGCGTGCTTTAATAAAAAAATAATACCACAACGCCCCACCGCTTGTCAACCTCACGGCACCAAAAAAGCCAATTTATCCAAACTTTATCCAATCTTCGTGCAAAAGCCTCATTCAGTCACGGGAAAATACACAAAGAAAGTACTTCCTTTTCCCTCCTCGCTGTACGCCCCAAACTCAAAATTATGCTTTTCCAAAATAGTCTTTACAATGGACAAGCCCAACCCCGTTCCCTTGACGGGTCGCTTGTGCGCCTCTGCCGAGCGATAATATCGTTCCCAAATGGTTGTCATATCCTCTTTGGATATTCCCGCGCCCGTATCGGTCACGGAAAAACGAATCTGCCAAACCCGACCGTCCTGTTCCGCCCCTCTTTTTTCGGCGCGTTTTTCCGCCTTTTTCGCTTTTTTCAGCGCCTTTGCGCCTTGCTTCACGCCATCCGCGCCCTTTCGAGCAACTTCACCGCCGTCACCGCCGTCACCGCCAACACAGTCCACACAGCCGCCACCGCTACAACCAACTTCCCCAACGCCACTAACGTCAGCCCCGCCATCGTCCGCAAAACCGCCGTCGCCCGTTTCCGTCACTAGCGGCGTGCAATCCTCACCCTTTTCAACCGTTTCAAATCCCGACCAAGCGCGCCGATACACCCTTTCCAAGCGCACGAACACCGCCTTGTCCTTCCCCGTATAATTCACGGCGTTGCCAATCAAATTATACAGCACCTGCCCGATTTTCCCCTCGTCAGCAAAGACGTTCAGCCCGTCCTCAATCTGGGCAGAAAAACAGTACCCTTGGGTATCCTTTAAATACTCAAACCGTCCTAAAATCTCATATAAATACGCGGACAAATCAAACGTTTTGGGAGAAATCGCATTAATCCCCGAACGAATTTTAGATAAATCCAACACGTCCTCCACCAACGAAGTCAGCCGATCCGCCTCATCCACAATCACTTGCGCGTGCTTGTTGCGTTTTTCGGGCACCGCCCCCGAAATTTCCATAATCATCGACGCATACGCCTTAATCATCGTCAACGGAGTCTTAAAATCATGCGAAACGTTAGCGATTAATTGCTTTTGCATATTGTCCGCCTTGGAAATTTCATCTCTTGCAAAGTTCAAGGTCCGCGCCAGCTCAACCATTTCACTGCCGTAATCGCTGCCGTGGAAATCGACGTCAAAATTTCCTTGCGCAAACAGCTTGGCTTTTTCGGTCATTTCCACAATCGGTTTTGTCAGCCAGCCCGAAATACCGCTCGCCACCACAAACACCAGCACAAGCATAAACAGCGAAAGCATCACCGTCCGCACGGTCATTTGCGAAGTAACCCCTTCGACGATATCCAACGAATGCCCCACGTACAAAACGCACGCCTGACCGCGCACGGAGATAGGCGCGCCGTATATGTAAGAGCGTTCCCCTTCATACACAACGGCAACACCGCTTGTGCCGTCCAATTTATCTTTAATCTGCTTTACTTCTTTTTTAAAATCATACGAAACGCCCGCTTCCTCATCGCCGTCACTGATGGGGTACAAAACCTCTCCGTTTTCAGCAAGAATAAAAATATCCACGCCGTTTTGATACCCCAAATAGCGCACGTACGCGCTGAACCCCGCAACGTTGGCTTGCAAACGCACGTCGTTCAGCTCCGTCTGCACCCGTTTCCCTTTTTCAGTGAGTTCGCGTGCCAGCACCTCTTTATGCGTTTTAACCAAATAATACTGTTGCGTAACGCCGAACAGCAAAACCATAACGGTCACGACGGCAAAAAAAGCGGTCAACAGCAAGAAATACACACTAGTATTTCTCTGTTTCCGCTTATATCCCCATTTACTCCCGAACCGTTGTTTTTTCATGATACCGCCATTCTTCGCCCAATTAATTTATCTTTTGATATCTTTAAATTTATTAATTTACCTTACCTATTCACTATTACTTTCCCCAATGGGAGGTCAAGGAACTCAGTTCCTTGCGGGTGTGGGCAGAGCCCACAAAAACGGACTCATTTAAGCAACCGATAGGTTGCGCCCCTACGCCGTAGGCGTA
>JAZKXM010000123.1:0-17297 GCA_045611585.1 Candidatus Scatosoma sp.
GTCACCTTTTCCTTGCCCGAAACGCCTACCGTCCGTTGCGGTCAGTTCGGGGATATCTCCGTGGGCGGCACTCACCTTTTGCGCCGTCCTATCGCCATTTGCAAAGCGGTGGAAAACGAAGTGACCTTTTGCTACCAAATCAAGGGCGAAGGCACGCAGCAATTAAAAACGATGGGGGCAGGTACGCGTTTAAACGTATTAATGCCCTTAGGCAACGGCTTTTTTGTCGAGGAAACGGAACAAAAAATCGCCCTGGTCGGCGGCGGTGTGGGGATTTTTCCGCTTATCTCCGTCTTGCGGCAGTACAACGCGGAAAAGGAAATTTCCGCGTATATCGGCTTCCGCAATAAAGGCGCAGTTTGTGGCGTGGACGAGTTTGCAAAAGCCAAAAAATTCGTCGCCGTCACCGACGACGGCAGCTACGGCGCGCAGATGAACAGCGTGCAGGCGTTCGCGCAGGATTTAGCCAAAGGCTACCGTCCCGACGTCGTGCTTTCCTGCGGGCCTACGCCTATGCTCCGCGCACTCAAAAAAGTAGTGGAGGAGGCGGATTTGCCCTGCTACGTTTCGTTGGAAGAGCGTATGGGCTGCGGAATCGGCGCTTGCCTTGTTTGCGTGTGCGATTTGACAAACGGCGCAAAGGCGCGCGTTTGCAAGGACGGTCCCGTGTTCAACGCAAAAGAGGTCGTTCTTTAAGAGGAATAAAGAGGGGAAGATGAAAGAAGTTATTGCAAAAAGAAAGGGTGGCTTGTTTCTGTTATACGGGATTTGCAGTTTGATCGGTGTGTTTAGTTTTGTGATGTCCTTCCAAACGAATGCCGACTCCAACTCCCGTTACGGCAAGGTGGGTCTTGCGGTGCTGGGGCTTGTGATAACGGCGGTCAGCGTGTTTATTTGTATTCGATACCTTTGCACGCCGCGCGAGGTGATCACCTACGACGGCAACAAGCTTTGCATAGGCAAATACGAATATTCCCCCTCGCAGCTTATCAACGTAACGTACAAACGCGCGCACGCAAGAAACGTGCAATACCGTTGGGGTAAGATAACGGTACATATCGGCGGACAACAGATCACTTATAATTTCGTGGCGGACGTAGAAGAAGTGCATAACCGACTTATATCCTTTATGCGCCAAACCCCACAATCCGCATCATAAATTTTTACCACAATGCAAAGCTATGCTTTGCAATTCATCAAAATTTTTTCAAAGGAAACAACTATTTATGGCAAACTTATCGGTAAATCTTTGCGGCGTAACCTTAAAAAACCCCGTAATCGGCGCGTCGGGCACGTTCGGCTTTGGACGGGAATTTAACGAACTGTACGATATCGGCAAGGTGGGCGGCGTATCCACCAAAGGACTTACGTTAGAGCCCCGCCTCGGCAACCCCACCCCGCGTATCGCGGAAAGCAGGGGGGTCATTTTAAACGCCGTCGGCTTGCAAAACCCAGGGGTCGAACACTTTATCAAAAACGATTTAGACTGGCTGAAATCGACGGGTACGGCGGTAATTGCCAACGTAGCGGGCAAAACGCTGGACGATTATAAGAAGATCTGTCAAAAGCTGGACGGCTTGGTGGATATGGTCGAGCTGAATATTTCCTGCCCTAACGTGAAAAGCGGGGGTATGGCGTTTGGGATAAAACCCGAAACGGTGGAAGAGGTTACCGCGTATGCAAAAAGCGGGTTAAAAAACACGCCGTTGATGGTCAAGCTCTCTCCCAATGTCGAAAGTATTGCGGCAAACGCCTTGGCAGCGCAAAAAGGGGGCGCGGAGTGTATTTCCCTTATCAATACGCTGACGGGTATGGCGATCGACATCGAAAGAAGAAGACCGATTATCGCCAACAACACGGGCGGAGTGTCGGGCGCAGGGGTCAAACCGATTGCGGTGCGTATGGTCTATGAAGCGGCGCAAGCCGTATCCATTCCCGTCGTGGGGATGGGCGGGATAACCTGCGCGGAGGACGCTATCGAATTTTTAATGGCGGGCGCAACGGCGGTGCAGGTGGGCACGGCAAACTTCACCGACCCCTTCGCAATGCCCAAAATTATCGACGGCTTAAACGACTGGTGCGATAGGCACAATGTCGCCAACGTTTCCGAGTTGACGGGAACGTTACAAGTAAACGGAAAATAAAAAAGGAGAAAATATTATGGCATATACTTACAAAGAAGAATTTATCCGCTTTATGGTGGAAAACGGCGTTTTACGCTTTGGCGAATTTACCTTAAAAAGCGGTCGGATTGCTCCCTATTTCATCAATACGGGCAATTATAAAACGGGCAAGCAGCTTGCAAAGCTTGGCGAATATTACGCCGCTTGTATCGAAAATAACGGCTTGCAAGCGGAAACGCTGGTCGGGCCCGCGTACAAGGGAATTCCTCTTTCCGTAACGACGGCAATCGCCCTGTTTAATCAGTATGGGAAAGAACTTAACTATTGCTTCGACAGAAAGGAAGCCAAAGACCACGGCGAGGGCGGGCTGTTCGTCGGCAAGCAACTTGTGGACGGTGAAAAGGTCATCATCATCGAGGACGTAATGACGTCGGGCAAGGCGCTCCGCGAAATTCTGCCAAAATTAGAGGCGGCGGCAAAGGTCGAGGTTGTGGGTATGATCATCTCCGTTGACCGTATGGAAAAGGCGCTGAGTAGCGACCTTTCCGCGGTGAAGGAAGCGAAGAAAGAATTTGGTATCGACGTCTATTCCGTCGTAACGATGGACGATATCATTTCGGCAATCGAAAATGGGGTCATTGACGGCAAAGAACATCTTCCTTCCATGTACGCATATCGCGCGCAATATGGCGCAATGTAAGGAAACAAAAGGGATTGCGGGCATTTTTGTCCGCAATTTTTTTTGAGGGCATTTGGGGGCAGTTTTTCAGAAGAAGAAAAATGAGGCGGGCAGGTACGCGTTGAACGCGCCGTGGCTGCCAAAAACCAAAAAAGCGGCAATTAAAAACAACAATCCAAGTAAAGGCAAAAAATTTCGATTCATACTCCTATTTTGTGTAATGCGCGCAAAGTCAATACACAAAAGGGATACAGCCAAAAAAATTGTGAAAATGTAAAAGTTAAAAAAGAGGTAGTTTTATGACGAAAATTGACAAAAAAGAATTCGGTAAATTAAAAAATGGGGATACCGTGTACGCGTTCACGCTGCGCGACGAAACCAGCGGCGCATTTGTCCGCATTTTATCCCTCGGCGGAATCGTTCAATCCCTTATGGTACCTGACAAAGAGGGCATTATGAGGGACGTCGTTTTGGGGTACGACACCCCCCAAGAATACTTGGAAAACGACGGCTATTTGGGCGCGCTGATCGGTCGTTTTGGTAATAGAATAGCGGATGGGCATTTGGAAATTGACGGCACCGTGTACGCATTGAACTGCAATAACGGGGCAAATCACCTGCACGGCGGCAACGTCGGCTTTGATAAGAAGCTTTGGGCGTGCAAAATTGTCAATGAAGAGCTGCACCTCTCTCTCCTCTCCCCCGACGGCGAGGAGAATTATCCTGGAAGCCTTGAAATAAAAGCGATTTACGCATTTAGCGAGGGCGCGCTTTCTATCCAATATTTTGTGGTTTCGGACAAAAAAACGGCGATAAATATGACAAATCACGCCTATTTTAACTTAAACGGCGAAGGGGAAGAAGGCACCACGTTAGATCACGAATTGCAAATTAATTCGTCCTTGATCACGCCGACGGACGAGGGCTTAATTCCGCGCGGCGGTTTTAAATGCGTACACGGTACCCCCTTTGACTTCAATTCTCCTAAAAAAATCGGCGCCGGATTGAAAGAAAAAGAGAAAGATATCGACTTAAAACAGGGCAACGGCTTTGATCATTGTTTTGTGTTTAACAAAAACCGTGATATAAATTCTCCGTTTGCAATTTTATTTTCCGAAAAATCCGGAATCGAAATGAAATGCTTTACCGACATGCCCGCCGTTCAGTTTTATGGCGGAAACGGTTTATTTGCAAAGGGAAAGGGGGGCAAGCAGTACGGCAATTACGGCGCGATTTGTTTGGAAACACAAGCGATTCCTAACAACGTCAACGTGCCTGAATATGCCGAATACGGATCTTCGATTTATGAAGCGGGGCAGGAATATCGGTTTTTTGCCAAATATGCGTTTGGCGTAAGAAAATAAAAGAAAAATTCGCTTATTTGGTGGTAAAAGTTGCAAAACGGCGGGATTTTGAGGGAAAAGCAATTGTAAATCCTTGACAATTCTTTTGCCGTCGTGGTATAATTTTAACAACTGTTAAAAAGCGGAAAAATTAGTAAAAAGAGTAGAAACGGAATGAAAAATATAATTTTGACGGGCGATAGACCCACGGGAAAATTGCATATCGGGCATTACGTTGGCTCGTTAAAGCGGCGGGTAGAGCTGCAAAACAGCGGGCAATTTGATAAAATTTATGTGATGATTGCAGACGCGCAGGCGTTGACGGATAATTTCGATAATCCCGAAAAAGTGCGCTCAAACATTACGGAAGTGGCGCTGGATTATTTGGCGTGCGGGATTGATCCTAAAAAATCGACGGTGTTTATTCAGTCGCACGTGGCGGAATTGACGGAATTGACTTTCTATTATATGAATCTCGTGACGTTGGCGCGGCTGGAAAGAAATCCGACGGTGAAAGCGGAGATCAAGCAAAAGAATTTTGAGCTGTCTTTGCCGATGGGCTTTTTGACCTATCCCGTGTCCCAAACGGCGGATATTACTGCGTTTAAGGCGACGACCGTCCCCGTTGGCGAGGATCAGTTGCCGATGATTGAGCAGGCAAGAGAGATCGTCAGAAGCTTTAACAATTTGTACGGCGAAACGTTGGTAGAACCCAAAGCGGTTTTGCCTCAAAATAAGAGCTGTTTGCGTCTTCCCGGTACGAACGGTATGGCGAAGATGAGCAAGTCCTTAGGAAATTGCATTTATCTTTCGGACTCCGCGGACGAAATCAAGAGAAAGGTAATGGGAATGTACACCGACCCCAACCATATCAAGGTGACCGACCCCGGAGATACGAAAAACAATCCTACCTTTATCTATTTGGACGCTTTTGCGAACGAGGGGCATTTTGAGAGATATCTTCCCGAATATGCAAATCTTGACGAGATGAAAGCGCATTATGAAAGAGGCGGCTTGGGCGATATGAAGGTGAAGAAGCTGCTGAACGCCGTTATGCAAGAAACCTTGGAGCCTATCCGTTTGAAGCGTGAGGAGTGGGCGAAGGATATCCCCGCCGTTTGGGAGATTTTGTATGAGGGGAGCAAAGAGGCGAAAGAGGTTGCGGCGGCAACCCTTGCGGAAGTGAAAAAGGCAATGAAGATTGATTATTTTTCGAGCCGCGAATAAGTGTTTTAAATAAAGAAAAATAAAAAAAGACCGTACCGTGTACGGAATGACGGCAAAAAATATTAAAATATGTCGTTTGTGGATTTAATTTATAATATAGGACTTTGAGAGGTTTATTATGGCAAAAGAAAATCAGTTTGTCGAACAAATTGCGGATATTAATGCGGACTTTCCCCAATGGTATACCGACGTCGTTTTGAAAACCAAGCTTGTCGATTACGGCCCCGTGAAGGGGACGATGGTCATTCGGCCGTATGGGTATTCGATTTGGGAAACGATCCAAGCGGAATTGAACGCACGCTTTAAGACGCGCGGAGTGGAAAATTCTTATTTCCCGTTGTTGATCCCTATGAGCTATTTTACGAAAGAAGCGGAACACGTGGAAGGGTTTGCTCCCGAAGTTGCCGTCGTTACGGTGGCGGGCGGGGAAACGCTGGCGGAGCCTTTGGCAATTAGACCGACTTCGGAAACGATTATTGGGACTATGTGCGCGAAATGGGTGCAATCGTACCGCGATTTGCCTTTGAAGGTCAATCAGTGGTGTAACGTTATGCGGTGGGAAAAGACCACCCGTCCCTTCCTTCGTACCAGCGAATTTTTGTGGCAGGAGGGGCATACCGTACATTCGAGCGCGGAGGAGGCGCAGGAAGAAACCCTTGCAATGCTGGGCATCTATAAAGAATTTGTCGAAAATTGCCTTGCAATTCCCGTTTTGACGGGCCGTAAGACGGAGAAAGAGAAGTTTGCGGGCGCTGTGGCGACCTATACGATGGAAGCGATGATGCGGGACGGAAAGAGCTTGCAGGCGGGGACTTCGCATTATTTGGGACAAAATTTTGCGAGGGCGTTTAACATCCAGTACCTCGGCAAAGAAGGGGCGTTGCAGACGGCGTACACGACTTCGTGGGGGGTATCTACTCGTTTGATCGGTGCGGTGATTATGACGCACGGGGACGAGCGCGGTTTGGTGTTGCCGCCCGTCGTTGCGCCTATTCAATGCGTGATCGTACCCATTGCTGCAAGAAAAGCGGGGGTGTTGGAGGCGTGCGAGGCGTTGCGCGCGGAATTGGAAGCCGCGGGCGTGCGTGTGAAGCTGGACGATAGCGATAATTCGCCCGGATGGAAGTTTAACGAATGGGAAATGAAGGGTGTGCCTTTGCGTATTGAGTTGGGCCCTCGCGATATCGAGGCGGGCAAAATGCTTTGCGCAAGAAGGGATACCTTGGAAAAGAGCGAGGCGAGCTTGGACGGCGCGGCGGCGACGGTGAAGGAGTTGTTGGCGACGATACAAAAGGATATGCTGGAAGCGGCGCGTGCGCGTAGAGAAAGCCGTATTGTTTATTCGGACGATATGGCGGGCATTTTGAAAGGCGTTGAAAGCGGGAATTTTGTCAAGGCCGGTTGGTGCGGTTGCCGCGAATGCGAGGACAAAATTAAGGAAGAAACGGGTGCGACGGCGCGTGTTTACGCCGAAGGCGAAAGTGCGGAAGCTTGCGCGGTTTGCGGCAAGAAAGCCGAACACGTTATCATTTACGCGCGGGCGTATTGATTGCGACGGTTTGGTGGGGTTGAATAAAATGACCCTACCAGGTATTTGATGAATGAAAAAAGCTCTTCATTGCGAAGGGCTTTTTTTTGTTGGGGGAGATTCGGCTATTTGTATAAATTGATAATTACTTTTTTCTTTTTTTGCGCGTATTCATAGGCAATTTTGGTGCCACTATTACGTCTTGACGGAAATAAGCGGCGTTAAGACGGTTTCTTTTAAAGAAGATATAAGCACCTCGCTTTTTTTAATCGTTTTATGTCCTATAAAGCACGCTTTCATCATTCAATCCTCTTTTTCGTGGTGTTCCGCAAAATATTATACTAAAAAAGTGCGGTAAAGTCAATAATCGTGGAGTTCCACAAGAAAATATTTTTAGTAATTCATATAATAATTTCGTGGAATACCTATAAGGAACTCCACGAAAGGTGTTTGTATGAATATTAACGACGCAATAATTAAGCGAATTAAAGAAATTTGTAAAGAAAAAAACATAAACGTTTGTGGAACTGCGTTAAACGGAGGGAAATCTCCGTCGGCAATTTATGATTTGATAAAGGGAAGAACAAAATGCTCGAAAGTGTCCACGATTAAAGCGTTTTGTCAGGGTGCGGGTATAACCTTATCGGAGTTTTTTGATAAGGAATATTTTAATGATTTTGAAGAATAAGAAGATTAAATAAAAGGATCACGGATAAAACCGTGATTTTTTTATTGTAGGATATTAGATTTGTTGCGCTGGTTGTGTTGAGTGTTCGTGATACATTTAAAAAGATAAAGGTATGTGACCGCGAGGCGGTCAAGGGCGCGAACTGCGTTCGCTTGGATTGGGCTTTGGGCGGCTGTCGCCGCTTATACGCCTGACGGCGTAATGGCGCAAAACTGTGTTTTGCTTGATTTGGGGGCTGATTTGCGCAAGCGTAGCTTGCGAGTGACCGCGAAGGCGGTCAAGGGCGCGAACTGCGTTCGCTTAATGGGGGCTAGTTTATGTGGGCTCTGCCCACACCCGCAAAGAACTGAGTTCCTTGACCTCCCGTTGGGGAAAGTAATAGTGAATAGGGAATAGTGAAAAAGTGAGGTAGATTTAAAAGCGTACAACTATAATAGAAAAATTGGGTGCAGGGATACCCTGCCCCGCAAGGGGCGGAGGGAATATTCTTACACTATGTGTAAGAAATTTGTTATAAGGGCTTGACGGCGCGCAAAAAAAATGGTATGATAGTACTATGGATAATACTACTGTAATCAATCAACGGATTGGAAAAAATTTAGCACTCTATCGCAAAGCCGCGGGGATGACGCAAGCGGAGCTGGGCGAAAAGATTAATTATTCGGATAAGTCTGTGTCCAAATGGGAGTCGGGCAACGGTGCGCCGGATATTTATATCCTTGCCAGGCTTGCCAAAATCTTCGGTGTGACTGTCAACGATTTCCTGGACGACGCTACGCCTAAAATTGAGGAACGGAAAAAATCCTTCGGACTGCGCCTGATGATTATGCTGCTGTCAAGCGGGATTGTTTGGCTGGTTGCTACTTTCTTTTTCGTGACCATGAGTTTTTGGTATCCCGATAAGTTTGATTGGTGGTTGACCTTTTTCTACGCCATCGCCATTAACGCCGTGTTACTGATCGTCTTTGCCTCTATTTGGCATTATAAATTTTTTAATTTCGTTTCCGTGTCGCTGTTGATTTGGTCGGCAATCCTTTGTCTATATCTCACCGTGCGCGTGGTCGGCGGGTATCTTGGCGACGACGTTGGCGGCGCTTGGTTGGTGTTCTTGCTGGGCGTGCCTTTGCAGGTGTTGGAGGTTTTATGGACTTTCTTCCGATATTTGTTTGCGAACAATAAGGCGAAAAGGCAAGAATAAACGGGCTTGCGTTTTGACTTTTTTGCTTCGCCTTGCGGACGGTTGTGCTTTTGTCAAAGGATAGGTTGGAGCGAGCGTGGGTTTGGCGCGCTGATAGGCGCGGATAAAATTTTGCGTATGCGTTAGCGAGAAAGCGGGGGTAGAGTGTGGAGTTTGGCGCGCCTAATGGCGCGGATAGAAAATTTTTTGGGGGACGACGGGCGCGGTATGTTGTGCTGTCATTGTAAGAAAAATCAAGCGACCAAAACGCACGAGCGGGTGCTGGTCGGCGGGGAAGGCTCGGTGAAAGAGGTGGCGTATTATTGCCTCGACTGCTATCATCGGCTTGTCCTTTCACGGACGGAGGAAAGCGAGAGGCTTACTTCCGTTTGTCCGCGTTGCGGAATGACGGCGAAGGAGTTTTTGCGGACGAAGCTGGTCGGCTGTGCCGAATGTTATCGGGTTTTGGCGTCGGACGTCTTGCCTGTGACGGCGAAAATGCAAGGCTGCGAGGAGCATTTTGGGACTCGGGAGATTGTTTCGGAAAAGGAACGCTTGGTAAAGCGGGCGCACGAGCTGCAAATTGTTTACGATAAAATGAAGTCCTTAATGGACGGGGATGAGAAAAAGAGAAGGGCAAAAGAGATTGCCGAGCTGCGTGAGCGGATCGCGGCGATAAAGGAGGAGGGGAAATGAGGACTCCGGATTTTATCAGGACGATTGTGACGTCAACGCGGGTGAGGCTTGCCCGAAATTTGGAGGCGTATCCTTTCCCTGAGCGGTTGTGCCGTGAAGATGGGCGGGAGATTGTGGAGATTGTCGGACATGAGGTGAAGCGGCAAGGGAAGTTTGATCGGTTTGTCGTGGGAGAGATGGACGAAAGGAATGCGGCTTGGCTGCAAGAACAGCACTTAATCAGCCCTGCGCTGAGAAAAAGCAAAAGCTGTGCGGCGGCGTTTATTTCCGAAGATCGGGACGTGTCCATTATGGTCAACGAAGAAGATCATTTGCGCGAGCAGTATATCGCTATGGGGTTCGATCTTTTAAAGACTTATGAAAGAATCAGCGCGATTGACGAAAATATCGGGGCGAACGTGAATTTTGCGTATGACGAGAAATTGGGGTATTTGACGGCGTGTCCCAGCAATTTGGGGACGGGAATGCGGGCGTCGGTGATGATGTTTTTGCCCGGGATTGCCCGTAACAATGCTTGGGAGGAGGTGCTCCCCCTTTTGAAGGCGGACGGAATGACGGTGCGCGGGGTGTTCGGGGAAGGCTCGACCGCCGAAGGGTACAGTTTTCAAGTGAGCAACGAGCGCACGATGGGGATATCCGAAGGGGAGATTTTGCAACGGGTGAGCAAGGTGACGATGGCGATTTGCGATCTGGAACTGCGCGAACGGGAGAAGATGCTGCGGGCGGAAAAAATTCCGTTAAAGGACGGCTGTTTGCGGGCGTACGGGACTTTGACGAATTGCGCCGTGTTGCCCTTGCAGGAGTTGACGGAAGGGATTGTCAAGGTGAAGCTGGGTATGGCGTTGGGGTTTTTGAGCGCGCAGGACATCAAGGGCTTTAATAACTTTTTGGCGAATATGCGCCCTGCCTCCTTCCGCATTGAAAACGAGTTGGAGGACGCGAGCGAGTATGAGTGTGACTTGGCGCGGGCAGAGATCGTGCGGAAGGTGTTCCCTGAGCTGGTGAGAAGGACGGATTGAGCTCCGTTTTTGACAAAGGCGCGAGAGGTCGCGAAAAGAGCGGGAGTAAAATTTTATTGCGCCGCTGTGGCGGCGGCATAGCATAAGCGGCATATAATAATAGGACCGTCTTGGAGGTGCGCGGGATGCGCGGTACTTATCGGGCGGGTAGGAGGAAGGATGCAACCTTTATCGAAATTGTCCAAATATTTGAAAGAGGCGTTGGAGATTGCCAACCGTACGACGACGGAACGGGGGGCGACTTACGTTGGGAGCGAGCATATCGTTTACGGGATTTTGTGCGTAGAAGAAAGCGTTGGCGCGCGGCTGTTGGTTGCGGCGGGCGTACAAAAAGGCAAGTATGAAAAGCCCTTCTTTCGGACGATTGACGTACAGTCTGCGCACGAGGGAATGACGGAGCGCACCAAAAAGATGTTTCAGCGCGCCATTAAGTTTGCGGAGGAAACCAAGAGCTTGACGGGGACGGCGCATATGCTGCTTGCCATTTTGGACGTGACGAATTGTTATGCTTATCGCATTTTGGAGCAGTTGGGCGTGGACGTTGCGGGATTGAAGGAAAGCGTGATCGAAGCGTTGCGGCAACGGGCGAACGAAGAAGAAGGCGGCGAGGCGGAAAGCAAGCCATTTGAAGGCAGCGGGTACGGCTCTGCTGGGTTTGGAGAACAAAACGGCAGCGGGTACGGCGTTGGTGGATTCGGCGGGAGCGGATATGGAGAGTATTCTGCCGAAAAGGGTGCGGAAGAACCTCAAAAGGGGGTTGCGGCGCAGACCAAAGGGAGTATTTTTGAGAAGAAAGCGGTGAAAAAGGCGGACAGCAAGACTGCCGCCGTGTTGGCGCAATATGGGATTGATATGACGGAGCGGGCGCGCAAGGGCAAGCTGGATCCCGTGATCGGGCGTAAAAAGGAAACGGAAAAGGTGGTGCAGGTGCTGTCGCGCCGTTCTAAAAATAATCCCGTTTTGGTGGGCGAGCCCGGCGTTGGGAAAAGCGCGATTGCCGAAGGGCTGGCTCAGCTAATTGTGCAGGGGAACGTGCCTGAACAGCTGTATAATAAGACTATTTTTTCCGTGGATATCCCCGGTATGCTGGCGGGGGCGAGGTATCGCGGGGATTTTGAGGAGAGATTGAAGGACCTTGTAGATACGGTCACTGCGGACGGGGATATCGTTTTGTTCATTGATGAGATTCATACGATTGTGGGCGCGGGGGCGTCTGAAGGGTCGAATATGGACGCGGCGAACATCTTAAAGCCTATGCTGGCGAGAGGGGATTTGCAGGTGATTGGCGCGACGACGATAGAAGAATACAGAAAGTATATCGAAAAGGACAGCGCATTGGAGCGGCGGTTTACCCCCGTTGCAGTAGAAGAACCGAGTGTAGAGGATACGATTGAAATTTTAAAAGGGCTGCGCGGAAAGTATGAACAGCACCACGGGATCGTCATCTCCGACGAGGCAATCGAAGGGGCGGTGAAGCTGTCCGTGCGGTATATTACCGATCGGTTTTTGCCTGACAAGGCGATTGATTTGATTGACGAAGCGGCGGCGCATGCGCGGATTGTGACGGGCGGCGGCTTGGACGGCGGCGTTGAGGAGATACAAAATCTTGAATACGAAGTGCGCCGCGCGGAGAGCGAACGGCTCCGTTTTGAGGCGGCGAAGGAGTTTTTGAACGCCGACAGGGCGTTGAAGGCAAAAAAAGCGGCGGAGGAGCGGTTGCAAGCACTCCGTCGGGCGCAAGAATTGCACCGATTGCCTGACGGGCGGTATGAGCTTGGCAAAGAGCAGGTGGCGGCGATCGTCAGTGCGAAGATGAAAATTCCCTTGATGAAGATTTCCCAAGAAGAAGGGGAAAAGCTGATGAGGCTGGAAGATGACCTGCACAAGCGGATTATCGGGCAAAACGAAGGGGTTGCCGCTGTTGCAAAGGCGATTAGGCGGGCGCGCGCGGGCTTGAAGGACCCCTCCCGTCCTATCGGTTCGTTTATCTTCGTCGGGCCGACGGGCGTTGGGAAAACGGACCTTTGCAAGGCTTTGGCGGAGGCGATGTTTGGCTCTGAAGAACAGATGATTCGATTGGATATGAGCGAATATATGGAGAAGCAATCGGCATCTAAGCTGATTGGTGCGCCTCCCGGATATGCGGGGTATGACGATTCGCAGACGGGACAGCTGACGGATAAGGTGCGGACGAAGCCGTACTGTGTGATTTTGTTTGACGAAATTGAAAAGGCGCACCCCGACGTGTTTAATTTGTTATTGCAGATTTTGGACGACGGGAGGTTGACGGACAGCCGAGGGCGGACGGTCAGCTTTAAAAACGCTGTGATTATCTTAACCTCTAACATCGGCGCGGTGGAAGCGCAAGAGGAGCGCACGGGCGTGTATGGGTTCCATGCGGGAACCTCGGAGGGCGCGGGATACGAAAAGGCGGGCTCGGCGATGGGGTTTGGCGTTGGATTTGGCGCGGGGGCGGCGAACCTTGAAAGAGAGAAAGAGGACGCTGAAAAACGGTATGCGGGAATGAAAGAGCGCATTGAAAAGGCGTTGAAGGAGCGGTTCCGTCCGGAATTTTTGAATCGGTTGGACGATATTATCGTCTTCCATGCTTTGAGCGAGGAGGACTGCGTGAAGATTGCCGAAAAGATCGTGGAGGGCTTGGCGAAACGGCTGCAAGAACAGCGAGGCATATATCTTTGCGTGACGAGCGGGGCGTTGAGCGCGCTTGTCAAGGAGGGGTATGACCCGCAATACGGGGCTAGACCGTTGAAACGAGTGATTCAGCGGCGAGTAGAAGATAGGCTCTCCGAGGAAATTTTGTTAGGGCGTGTTTGCGCGGGCGATAAGGTGACCGTTGCGTTTGAAAACGGAGAGATTGTTTTTCGGTAAAAGGCGGCGGGAGAGAGAAGAACTGCAAGCAGTTCAATGAAATGCAAGCAAAGCTTGCGTGAATTGCCGACAAAGTCGGCGTGAATTGAAACGCTGCCCGCGTTTCGTGAATTGCAAAGCAGGGCTTTGCGTTGTGGAATTATTTTGAAGGGCGCGAACTGCGTTCGCTTGGATTGGGGCTGAGTTTGGCGCAAGCAAGGCTTGCGAGTGACCGCAGGGCGGTCAGGGGCGCGAACTGCGTTCGCTTGAATTTGGGCTAGTTTTGTGGGCTCTGCCCACACCCGCAAGGAACTGAGTTCCTTGACCTCCCGTTAGGGGGGTAGGTAAGGTAAATTAAAAAGCGAGCGACTTTGATAGAAAAAAATCGGGTGCAGGGACACCCTGCCTGAGTTCCTTGACCTCCCGTTGGGGAAAGTAATAGGGAATAGGTAAGAGTGAAAAAGTGATGGAAATTTAAAAACGATATCAAAAGATAGAAAGATATCGCTGCGGGGCGCGCCCGCCCTCCCGTTGCGGGGTGCGACCGATATTTGTAAGGAGATAAAGAAATGAGATTGACTACGGCGGGGGAATCGCACGGGGTTGGCTTGTTTGCGATCGTGGAAGGCTTGCCTGCACATTTGCGCATTGATACGAACGTCATCAACGCGGAGCTCGCTTTGCGGCAGCATGGGTTCGGGCGCGGAGCGCGACAAAAAATTGAAAAGGACTGTGTGGAGATTTTGTGCGGGGTGCGCGGGGGTGTGACTTTGGGGAGCCCCGTCGCCTTAGCGGTTAAAAATGCCGATTATCAAAATTGGGCGGACGTCATGGCCGTTTCAGAGGCGGTGTGGAAAGAAAATTCTGCTTTGGAACGGGCGGTTACCGCCGTTCGGCCCGGACATGCCGATTTGGCGGGCGTAATGAAGTTTTCGCAAACGGACGCAAGAAACGTTTTGGAACGAGCTTCGGCACGGGAAACTGCTGTGCGCGTTGCTGCGGGCGGGATTTTTAAGCAATATCTTGCTGCGTTGGGCGTGGAGATTGGTGGTTGCGTGCGAGAGATTTGCGGCGTGAAGGATGAAAAGGAATATTCTTTTGAGGATTTGAAAAGAAGTAAGCGGACGGAATTGGGCGTTTTGGACGAAGAAGTTTCGCTTTGCGCCAAGCAAAAGATAGAGGAGCTTTATGCTGTCGGCGATACTGCGGGCGGCGTGGTGGAGGTGCGCGTAAAGGGCTTGAAAAGCGGGTTTGGAAGCCCGATGACGTATGCGGAGAAGCTGGACGGGCGTTTGGCGGGCGCGCTGATGGGCGTGCAGGCGGTGAAGGGCGTGGAGATCGGCGGTGGATTTTCTGCCGCGGGCGCGCGCGGAAGTGAGTTTCACGATGAGATTTTTTACGAGGACGGGAGAGGGTTTTTCCGAAAGACGAACCGCGCGGGCGGGATCGAAGGGGGGACTTCGAACGGGGAAGAAATTGTCGTGCGGGTGGCGATGAAGCCGTTGCCGACCTTGAAAAAAGGGCTAAAAACCGTCGATATCGTCAGCAAGGAAAGCTCGGTTGCGGCGAAGGAACGGGCGGACGTTTGTGCGGTGTTTGCGTTGATGGTTGTTGCCGAGGCTGTTGTTGCCGAGGTGATCGCTTCTGCTGTTGCCGAACGATTGGGGGGCGATTACTTGGAAGAAGTAATCGAAAGATATCAAAAATTGCCCTAAAAAGAGTGCGTGAAGGCGTTGGGGCGTTTTTGGAAGGTTTTTAGAAGATTTTTAGAAGGGTTTTACGGAGAGTATAAAAAGGGCTTAAAAAAGGAGTGCGGGCGGTGAAAGAGATGACCGTGATAAAAGACGTTCGGTTTGGGAATATTTATTTGGGGGAAGGCGCGTTTTTGGCACGGGCAAAGGAATTCGGGGAGGAAAAAAGTATTCTTTTGACGGACGAAAACGTGTTTTCCGCGTACGGGACTTTTTTGAAAAACGCCCTGCCTGCCGCTGAAATTTTTGTGATGAAGGCGGGGGAGGAATATAAAAATTTTGCCGTTTTGGAGTCCGTTTTACAAAAGATGGCGGCTTTGGGGCTGCAACGGACAAGCCGTTTGTTTGCCGTTGGCGGCGGCGTTGTTGGGGACGTTGGCGGGCTTGCCGCAGCCCTTTATATGCGCGGGATTGCTTGCGTTCAGGTGCCGACAACGTTATTGGCGCAGGTGGATAGCGGCGTTGGGGGGAAGACTGCCGTCAATTTTGGCGGGGTTAAAAATCTTGTCGGCGCATTTCATCAGCCCAGCGAGGTGTGGGTCGATCCGTTGTTTTTGGGGACTCTGTCACAGAAAGAGGTTTTGAATGGGCTGGGGGAGATTGTTAAGTACTCGGCGATTGATGGCGGGGTGTTCGATTTGCTTGTCGGTCGGGTAAAAGAAGGAAAAGGGCTGGGAGAGATCGGCTTTTTGCAAGGGTTGATTGAGAAGTGCGTGCGGTACAAGCTGGGCGTATGCAAGGAGGACGAGCGGGACGTCGGGGCAAGGCGGGCGTTGAACGTTGGGCATACGACGGGGCATGCGTTGGAGTCGGCTTTGAAAATTTCGCACGGGATTGCCGTGGCGTTGGGGCTGGCGATCGAGTGTTTGATTGCGATAGAAAAAGGAGTTTGCGAAAAGGAGTACGGGAAGGAGCTGCTGGCACTTATAAGGGCGGCGATTTTGGAAGCGGGAGTTTCTCTTTCGGGAGAGGACGTAAGCTGGGCGAGGCTTGTAAAAATGGATAAAAAGAACGGGGCGGCGGGGAGAATTTCGTTGGCTGTACCCGTCAAAAAAGGCGTTTGGGGGAGTTTGGAATTAGGGTTTGAAGAATACCGTTTTGCGGTGGAAAGAGCGATTGGTGACGTGTTGTAAGGAGAGAAGAAATGGCTAAGGTCAAGACGGTTAGACCCGTTGGGCGGTTTGAGGGAGAATTTGAATTGCCTGCGGATAAGTCCATTTTGCATCGGGCGATGATGTTGCATTCGGTCGCCGAAGGCGAAGGAAGAATTTTCGGCGGCGGAATGGGTGAGGATTGTTTGCGGACGGCGGCGTGTTTGCGCGCGCTGGGCGCGGAGATCCGCATGGAGGACGGTGTGACGGTTGTGCGCGGCGCGGAGGGGCTGAACAGCGGCTTGACGTTGGAGTGTGGGAACTCGGCAACGACGATGAGGCTGCTTGCGGGGCTGCTTGCGGGGCGTGGAATTGACGTTTGTCTGACGGGGGACGAGTCCCTTTCTCGGCGGCCGATGGAGAGGGTGGCTATGCCCTTACGGGAGTTGGGGGCGAGGGTGGAAACCGCCGCGGGGTTGCCGCCTATGAGGATACGAAAAAGTGAGCTGATCGGCAGAGAGATACGATTGAGCGGCGCGTCGGCGCAGGTCAAGAGCGCGGTGGCGCTGGCGGGGCTTTGTGCGGAAGGAGAAACGGTGATTTCGGCGGTGAAAAGGAGCCGTGATCACACGGAGAGGTTGCTTGCGCAAATGGGCGCGGAGATTGCCGTCGCGGAGGGTGAGATTCGCGTTAAAAAGAGCCGTTTACGGGCGATTGACGTGGACGTTCCTGCGGATATTTCGGCGGCGGCGTATTTTATGGTTTTGGGTGCGTTGAAAGGAAAAACCGTTTGCAAAAACGTGGGCGTGAATGGGACTAGGACGGGGATTTTGGACGCCTTTTCGAGAATGGGGGTTTGTTACCGTTTGGAAAATTTGCGCGTGGTCAGCGGGGAAGAACGGGCGGATATCGTCGTGGAGAAAAGCCCCTTACGTGGGATTGAAATTGGCGGTGATGAGGCGGCGTCAATGATTGACGAGCTGCCTTTGATTGCGTTGACGTGCGCGTTTGCGGAGGGGGAAAGCCGTATTTTTGGCGCAAAAGAGCTGCGAATAAAAGAGAGCGATCGCATTGTGGCGACGGCGGCGTTGATTAACGGGCTGGGCG
>JAZKXM010000124.1:0-2490 GCA_045611585.1 Candidatus Scatosoma sp.
CCCCCACGCCCGCTATGGGCGACTCCGTCGCGCAAATCTTGGAGGAGTTGGGCTTGGAAAGCGTGGGCGGCCACGGCACGACGGCAGCGCTTGCGCTTTTAAACGACGCAGTCAAAAAGGGCGGAGTCATGGCGTCCTCTCGCGTCGGCGGACTTTCAGGCGCATTCATTCCCGTCAGCGAGGATATCGGCATGATCAAAGCGGCGGAAAGAGGGGATATCAACCTTGACAAATTAGAAGCGATGACGTGCGTATGCAGCGTGGGCTTGGATATGATCGCAATCCCCGGCGACACGCCCGCAACGACAATTTCGGCAATGATCGCGGACGAAGCAGCAATCGGTATGATCAACAACAAAACGACGGCAGTGCGCATCATTCCCGCACCCGATAAAAAAGTGGGTGATCAGGTCAATTTCGGCGGCTTACTCGGTCGCGCGCCCGTCCTGCCCGTGCATAAAACGGACAGCAGTCGGCTGATCCTTCGCGGCGGCAACATTCCCGCCCCCATTCACAGCTTCAAAAACTAATTTTCGCCTTACGGCGACGAAACGGAATGGCGCACGGGCAGAGTCCAACATATCGCCCAAGCTAACGCGCGCCCACCCCAAAACATTGAAAAAACAAAAAAGGAAATAGATATTATGGAAAGAAAAGACATTGAACAACGTTTAAAATGGAAAACGACGGACATTTTCCCCACCGACGCGGCATGGGAAGAAGAATTTGCCGCCGTTGAAAGCACTTACACGCCCGAAAAATTCACGGCATTCCAAGGTAAATTGAACAACAAAGCCGACCTTTTGGCATTGTATCGCCTCAGCGACGAATTCTCTCGCAGAGCGGAAAAGCTGTACCTGTATGCGCACATGTGCAACGATCAGGACGTACGCGTTTCCACTTATAACTCTTACGTGGCGAAGATGGGGATGCTGTTCACCAACGTCGGCGCGGCAACCTCCTTTATCGACCCCGAACTCACCTCTTTGTCGGACGAAACGTTAAACGGCTATATCGCCGATCAAGACTTTTTCCCTTACGAATATCAGCTTCGCCGCATCAAAGCGTCCAAAGCGCACGTGTTAAGCGAGGGGGAAGAAAAGCTGCTTGCGCTCGCGTCGGACGCGCTCGGCGGGTATCAAAAAGTATTCGGAATGCTTGACAACGCAAACCTCAACCTCCCCAAGGGCAAGATCAACGGCGAAGAAGTACAAATGAGCCACGGGCTTTACGGCGTAGTCCTGCACTCTGAAAACCGCGAAGACCGTAAGCAGTGGTTCAAGGATTATTACTTGGCGTTTATCAAATTGATTGACGCAATCACGCAAACCTATTACGGCAACGTCAAGAAAAACGTATTCTATAAAACGGCAAGAAAATACGACAGCTGTCTGGACAAAGCGTTGCAGGGCGAGGACGTCAGCCCCGTGGTGTATAACAACCTTATCGAGGCTGTCCACAACGCGCTTCCCACCATGCACCGTTACATTTCCTTGCGTAAGGAAATTTTGGGCTATGACCAACAGCACATGTACGATATCTACGCCCCCCTTGTCGCGGACGCGGATATCAAATTGCCCTTCGACGAGGCGTACGATCTGGTTGTAAAGGGGCTTGCGCCTTTGGGCGAAGAATACCAAAAACTGCTTTATATGGGCAAAGAAACGGGCTGGATCGACGTATGCGAAAACGAGGGCAAGCGTTCGGGCGCGTATTCTACCAGCGCGTACGACACCCATCCGTTCGTGCTTTTGAACTATCAGCCGACGACCAACGACGTGTTCACCGTCGCGCACGAAATGGGTCACGCAATGCACAGCTATTTGTCGTCAGGCGCACAGCCGTACGCAAAGGCGGATTATACCATTTTCCTTGCGGAAATCGCAAGTACGGTCAACGAAGTCCTGCTTTTGAAGCACCTTGTTGGCGAAACGCAGGATAAAAACCTGAAAAAGTACCTGCTCAGCTATTATATGGACACCATTCGCGCCACCTTGTTCCGCCAAACGCAGTTTGCCGAATTCGAGCAAATCGCGCACGCGAAAGCGGAAAACGGCGAACCGCTCACCAAGGAAACCCTTTGCGAAATTTATTATAACCTGAACAAGCAGTATTACGGCGACGGAATCGTCCACGACGACGAAATCGCGTACGAATGGGCGCGTATTCCCCACTTCTATACGGCGTTCTACGTTTACAAATACGCAACGGGCATCATTTCGGCAATTTCTATCGTAAAACGAATCTTAACCGAGGGCAAGCCCGCCGTGGACGACTATTTCGAGTTCTTAAAGAGCGGCGGTTGCACGGACCCCGTCACGATTTTGAAGAAAGCGGGGGTAGATTTAACGACGCAAACCCCGTTCGAGGTCGCGATGAAGGAATTTGCGGACACCCTTGCGGAATTTGAAAGCCTGCTTTAATCCCTCCCCTCCCCCCCAACTGGAGGTCAAGGAACTCAGTTCCTTGCGGGTGTGGGCAGAGCCCACA
>JAZKXM010000125.1:0-5159 GCA_045611585.1 Candidatus Scatosoma sp.
GGGGCAAAATTGAACAAAACTAACAGAAAAACGGCAAAAACGACAAGAAAAATGCTCATTTCTGTTCGAAATGAGCATTTTCTGGTGGACGATCAGGGACTCGAACCCTGGGCCCATTGATTAAGAGTCAATTGCTCTACCAGCTGAGCTAATCGTCCATTGGTGGTCCATCGGAGGCTCGAACTCCGGACACCTTGATTAAAAATCAAGTGCTCTACCTACTGAGCTAATGGGCCAAAATATGAAATTGTAGGTTGGCCAATCTTTGGCTGGGGTGGCAGGATTTGAACCTACGAATGCCGGAATCAAAATCCGGTGCCTTAACCACTTGGCGACACCCCAATGGCAAAATTGGGGCGGGCAGAGAGAATCGAACTCACGACCTCCAGGGCCACAATCTGGCGCTCTAACCAACTGAGCTATGCCCGCCATATATACTGGTGCGCCTGAAGAGATTCGAACTCCTGACACACGGCTTAGAAGGCCGTTGCTCTATCCAACTGAGCTACAGGCGCATATTTTGATACGCCCGCGGGAAAAGAGTGGAGCGGGTGATGGGAATCGGACCCACGCGGCCAGCTTGGAAGGCTGGAATTCTACCATTGAACTACACCCGCATATTCCGTCTTGGTGCCGTATCAATAACGCTTGTATATAATAGCATTTCTCCGAGGAATTGTCAAACGAAAATGCGCGCTTTTTGAAAAATTTTTTTATATTTTTTTCATTATTTTTCCTTTAACAAAAATTTTCAAAAAATGTGAAAAATTTTCTCAAAAATATTTTCCGCCCAAATCTTTACAAAAGCATACCAAATTTATAAAGAATGTGTTATAATAGTTAAAAAGTGCGTGCGTGCGCGTATGTGCGTTTATATAATTTGGTTTGCGTAAGCAAAATAAAGGTGCAACGAAAGCAAAAAAAGTAAGATAAAACAAAAAAAACTTCCTAAAAGGCTTACAGTACGAAAAAGCGGAACCGAAAGAGAGAAATGCAAAGATAGACGTTTAATACGGCAATCAGCGGCATGGCGATCATTAAAAATAAGTTCGACAAGCGGTATTTAAAGACGAACATACAAACGTAAATTGTCAGTGCGCCGCCCATGATCGCAGTCAAAGTCAATTTTCCGTCGAACAATTTGTTTGTAGGGTCTGTTTCCTCCTTATCTTTCAGCGATCGAACAAGCATAAACGCGTAAAAATTAATGGCGAACAGGTATGCAATAAATAAAATATATACAAATATCATACCCTTATTGTTCCCCCAAATTTGCAAAAAAATTACTGAGGAGTACATATTATGAAAAAAAGAGCATTGGTAAGCGTTTCCGACAAAACGGGCATTGTTGAATTTTGCAAGCGCCTTGTTGCCTGCGATTACGAAATCATTTCAACGGGCGGCACGGCGAAGGCGTTGAAGAACGCGGGACTTCCCGTAATCGGCATCAGCGAATTGACGGGCTTTCCCGAATGTCTGGACGGCAGAGTGAAAACCTTGCACCCCGTTGTGCATGCAGGGCTTTTGGCTATGCGCTCTAACCCCGAGCATATGGAACAGTTGGAAAAGCTGAATATCAACACGATCGACGTTGTGGCGGTCAATTTGTACCCCTTCAAAGCGACGATAATGAAACCGAACGTAACCTTTGCGGACGCGGTGGAAAATATTGATATCGGCGGGCCTACGATGCTTCGTGCGGCGGCGAAAAATTATCAAGACGTCGCCGTTGTCGTTGATCCCAAGGATTATGAAAGAGTCCTTTCCGAAATGGAAAATGGCGGGGTTACGCTGGAAACGAAGAAATACCTTCAATACAAGGTGTTCGCGCATACCGCCGTTTACGACAGTATGATCTCTAACTATCTTGCGCAGCAGTTGGATATTCGCTATCCCGACAGCATTACCTTTGCGTACGAAAAAGCGCAAGATATGCGCTACGGGGAAAATCCTCATCAAAGCGCGTCCTATTACAGTGAAGAATTTATCCGTGCAGGTTCACTTTCCAAGGCGAAACAGCTGTGGGGGAAGGAGCTTTCTTACAACAATATCAACGACGCGAACGGCGCGTTAGAGCTGGTGAAAGAATTTGGAGACCAGCCTTGCGTGGTGGCGTGCAAGCACGCGAATCCATGCGGCGTAGGCGTTGGCAATAACATTTACGAAGCGTATATAAAGGCTTACGAATCCGACCCCGTTTCCGTGTTCGGTGGCATTTTGGCTATCAATGGCACGGTGGACGAGGCTACGGCGACGGAAATCAACAAAATTTTCATTGAAATCGTAATTGCGGAAAGCTTTACGGACGGCGCGTTGGAGATCTTGAAGGGCAAGAAAAATATTCGTCTTTTAGAGTTGCCCGACATCAAGGCAAGACGGGAAAAGACGGCGTACGATATGAAAAAGGTTTACGGCGGGCTGCTGTTGCAGGATTACGACGAAACGCTTTTTGCGCCTGAAAATTTAAAGGTGGTGACCAAGCGCGCGCCGACGGACGACGAAATGAAAGCCCTGATGTTCAACTGGAAAGTGGTAAAACACACCAAATCGAACGCGATTGTCGTTGGAAAAGAGGACAGAACGACGGGGATCGGCATGGGGCAAACCAACCGCATTTGGGCGGCTCAGCAAGCGATTGCGCACGCGGGCGACGAAGTGAAGGGTTCGGTGATGGCGTCCGACGCCTTCTTCCCCTTCCCCGATTGCGTGGAAGAATGTGTAAAAGCGGGCATTACGGCGATCATTCAGCCGGGCGGCAGCATCAAGGATCAGTTGTCTATTGACGCTTGCGACGAGGCGGGGATTGCAATGATCTTCGTTGGCGATAGACATTTTAGACATTGATAAAATTAGCGTAAAAAAAGAGGACTTCCGTAAAAAGAAGTCCTTTTTGTTTGCAATAAAACTCAATTTTCAGATTGCGCTTGCGCCTCTTTGTATTCGCCAATCGCTTTGGACAGCTGGTCGGGGCAAGAGGTGTTGTTGCGGCATTTAATCCCCGCAAGCAACGCTTGCACCTCGTCGATATGTTTCCCTTCGACAAGTTTTGCAATTCCTTGCAAATTGCCGCTGCAACCATTCATAAACCGAACGTTGCGAAGCTTGTTTTCGCCGTCAACGTCAAACGTGATCATTCTGGAACAAGTGCCTTTGGTGGAATAAGTGAACATAATAATTAACCTCGCTTTTCTTATAATGTGTTGAACGCTATCTTCAATCCACCAACGTATCGTAGATGGCGGAATACAGTTCCGATGCTTTGCTTTCCCAATTTTTATAGATATGTTGCGCCGTTTTCTTATCAGGAACGACAAATTTCAGCTCTAACATCGGCTGAACGGGCGCTAAAATCTTCAAAAACACCGTATACGAGCCGTCTTTGTTTTGGAAATAATCGGACTTACATTCCTGTCTGGTGCGCAATTTTCCGCTGTTCTTTTTGACGAAGGTAGAAATTTCGTCGCGGATGCTTTTGGGAATATTGATATAAAAGCTGTTCAAGCTTTCTCTGCCGTCCGCGGTAAGGGTGTAAAGGGGTTCTTCGTCCAAATTGGTGATACGGTAGATAAAACCGTCGTCAAGCAATTTTGGCAACAGTTCGATACAGTCCATATAATTCAGCCAACTGTTGACGGCGGTACACATTTCGACGATTGTGCGCTCTGAAAGGGCACTTTCCATCTTATCGAAAACGTACAAAACGATCAACTTGTTGACGGACGTTTCACCTTGTATTTGCATAAACAAACTCCTTTTTTTATCGGACGTAAATGACGTGGGGACGGGAAAAAGGCCGCGTGGTATGTAAGCGCGACCTCCCTTCTTTTAAAAGTGACCGATTAAACCTCGAACTTTTTCAGCTGAGCCAACAATTCGTCGCAGTTATCGTCGTACACTTCTACGGTGATAGGCTGGGAAAGATCCAGCGAGAAAATACCGAGGATAGACTTTGCATCTACCACGTATTTGCCGCTTTTCAAAAGAATTTCAAACGCGTAGTTTTGCGTAACGCTGACAAATTCTTTCACTCTCTGCGCCATTTCAAGGGAAATTTTTACTGATTTCATAATTTTTTACCTCCATACTCTTCACTGCATACTATTATACACAAAACTTTTTATAAAATCAAGAAATTTTGCTGAAAAATATTTATTATTTTTTTAAATTATGGTATAATAGGTCCAAAGAAATGAAAGTGAGGCGAAAATATGCAACAGATCGAAAAGACCGTTCAAAAAAATTACGTTTACGAAGGAAAGATCATTAAAGTTCGTGCGGACGACGCGCTTCGCGCCGACGGAAAGCCCTGCAAACGCGAAATTATCGAGCATTCGGGCGGTGCGTGCGTTTTATATATAGAAAACGAGTGCGTATTGCTTGTCAAGCAATACCGTTACGCCTACGGCGAAAGTATTTACGAAATACCCGCGGGAAAGCTGGAAAAGGGGGAAGCTCCCGCCGTCGCCGCCGCGCGTGAGCTGGAAGAAGAAGCGGGCATAAAGGCGGATAAGCTGACCCATTTATACACGATGTATCCCACCCCCGGATATACCAACGAAAAAATTTATATTTACGAAGCAACAGGCGGGGAAAAGGTGGCGGCGCATCCCGACGAAGGGGAGTTTTTAACGGCGGAGTTTATCCCGCTGGAAAACGTAAAAGAAATGATGAAAACGGGCGAAATTAAGGACGGAAAAACGCTGGTTGCTTTGCTCCATTATTTTTCGTTAAACCGTTGACAATTTTGGTCAAAAGTGGTATGATAATATAAATCAAAAGGAAAGGAGATTATTATGGCTTATAGAATTACGAACAATATGAAGGCCCGTCGGGTGCTGTTTGAAAGCGTTCGTCACCCCTCTTTGCCTAAGGATACCGAGCTGCGGGTGGGCGAATCTACTTACGTTTTTTTTGAACAAAACGGAAAAATCGTCAACCAATGGAAAACGGTAGGGATTGGCGATCATACGGAGAAGATTGCAAACGTTGGTAAAAATTTAAAAAAGAGCTTTTTGTTCGGAAAATATAAAAACCTTACGATTCACTACGTTGATACCAGCGGAATAGAAGTGAAAAAAGTTTACAAGGCGAAAATGGCTTCGGGCTATTACGCTACCTATTCGGCGGACATCAAATGTTTCGTCAAAAATTTTGCTCCC
>JAZKXM010000126.1:0-18040 GCA_045611585.1 Candidatus Scatosoma sp.
AAATCCGCGCCCGCCTTTTTTACCGCTTCGCAAATGCTTTGCATAGCCTCTGCGTTTTCAGGGTTGGGGACGTGGTTGGGAAAGCTGCCGTCCGGCTCTAAAAATTGCGAGCCTTCGGTATTCGCGCCGAGGGGCGCAAGAACCTTTTGGACGAAAAATCCGCCCGCGCCGTTTCCGGCATCTACAACGATTTTTTTGCCCGCAAGCGGCGTTTCTTCTCCGCACGCCTCGCGTACCTTTTTAACCAGCCCCGCTGCGTAATCGTCCAAATAGGGACGGAATTCGATATTGCCGGGGGTGGCAACCTGCGTAAAATTATAATTGGCGGCAAGCGTCAAAATTTCTTTGATGTCCGCGCCGTCCAGCCCGCCCTTTTTGGAAAAGAATTTCAACCCGTTGCGGTTGAAGGGCAAATGGCTTGCCGTCAGCATAATCGCGCCGTCGCAAGGTACCTTTTCCAAACGCGCCTCGTCTTTGAGCAGCATAAACATAGACGGAGTAGTGGAAAGCCCCGTAACGATGGCGGTGTGACCCGTTTTGGTGATGCCGTCCGTCACCGCGCCGCACAGTTTTGGCGCGGACACGCGCGAATCGTACCCAACCGCTACGCGCACCTGCGTTTTACCCGTTCTGGAAATCAACCAAACGCAAAACGCCTTGGCGATATTTTCGGCGGCCTCCGCCGTCAAATTGACCGTTTCGCCCGCTACGCCTTCCGTCGCAACGCCGCGCACGTCAGACCCGTTTTTGAGGGCGAGATAATCTTGTGAAGTCATCATAATTCACGTACCTCTTTATCGGCTATTTAAAGCGTTTCGGCTTTCGCCAAAAAACTTCCGCTTCTATTATAGCGTTTTTTTCAGTTTTTTTCAAGTCTTTGAAAGAAAAAAGTGTGTAATTTCACAGCTTTTTTTCGCGTTTTTTTCTTCATACGCGCTTTGTTTACCTTGAAAGGTCAAAAAAAGTCGAAAAATCGGGAAAATTAAGGAAATTTCAAAAAATTATCCTATACTTCTTGACAGCCGAAAAAGGGTGTGCTATAATATTTTTGTCATAAAAAGTTATGATAATTTGTAAGATATAATTACGTGGAGAAAAAAGTATGGCATTGTTTGACGTTTCCAGCGATTCTACGTCCGATTTGAAGAAAGAATACGTAGAGGCGCGCGGCATTTGGTTTGTTCCGCTTACGTTCACGATGGAAAAGGACGGGGCGTTAGAGGAAGGATTGGACAATTTTTCCAGCGAGGCGGAATACGTTGAATTTTACGAAAAGGTTTCCAAGGGGTATTTTCCCCGCACGGCGAAGTTAAATTATGACGCGCATATCGCGCATTTTACGAAGATGGCGGAAGCGGGCGTTAAGGACGTTTTGCATTTTATGATTTCCTCGGGCTTGGCGAACACGATCGACATCACCGTACAGGCGGCGGCGGACGTTAAGGCGAAATATCCCGATTTTAACGTGTATGCCGTCGATCCCCTTACCGCAACGGTAGGGCAAGGGCTGTTGGCGGAGATTGCCGCCGATTGCCGCGATAAAGGCATGACGGCAAAAGAAACGTATGATTATTTGCTGTGCATTCGTCAAAATTTGCAGCATTGTATCATTCCCGCGGATCTTTTTTATCTCAAAAAAGGAGGCAGAGTTTCAGGCTTTTCCGCGGCGGTAGGCACGGTGCTGAATATCAAGCCGATGCTGATGTTTGACGAGGAAGGAAAGCTGAAAACGACGGGAAAATATAAGGGAATGAAAAAGGCGTTTGCTTGCGTTTTAGATTGTATTGCAAAAGCGCCTATCGACGGCAATTTAAACAAGATTGTCGTCGTGCATACCAACAATTACGCGGGTGCGGAGGAGCTGGCGACCCTTATCGAAAACAAAACGGGCGTAAGGCCGACCGTAACCATTATGGGACCCGTTATCGGCTCTCACGTCGGGCCGGGATCTGTTTCCTGCTGTTGGCTTTCGCAAAAGCCGCGGGCGAATTTGTTGGCGCTTGCGAAATAAAGCAAGATAAAAAATACAAAACGAAAACACGAAAAGACGGCGAAAAATGCCGCCTTTTTGCTTGCGTTTTCAAAAAAGAGCTGTTATAATATACTCAATTTCATACGAACGAACGGTGCGCTTTAAAAGCGCTTAAAAGGGAAGAGGGAAATTTCCAAAAGGAGAGTTGCCCCACTGCCCCCGCAACCGTAAGGACGGCGCCTCCTTTCACTGCGTAAAAGTGGGAAGGAAGGGGGCAGGTATGCGACGAAACGTGTTTCGCCTATACCAAGCCGTCGAAAGTCGGGAGACCTGCCGTGCGTTTTAGAGCTTCGGAATTTTTGAGGGTGAGCAAAAAGGAAGAAAAAAGCCGTTTTTCGAAACGGCGGTTTTCCGTTGTCTTTCTCTGCGATTTTTCCCGCAAGGAGGACGTTTTTTTTTGGTGATTTCACGGCGGTTCCGTGGGGTTATAATATCATATTTTGGAGGGGCGTTATGAAAAAACGCAATTTGATTATTTCAGTATTGTTGGGCTTGTGTATGATTCTTTCGGCGTTCGGGCTGTTTGCTTGCGATAAAAAGGAAGCGGTACAACCCGTCGTAATTAGAGTGGAAGAACCCGTTGCAGAGGGTACAACTTTGTTGGATATTATGCAAGAGATGAAGACGGCGGGGAAATTGAAATTTACCGTTGTGGACGGAATGGTAACGGAGATCAACGGCGTGAAAAACGCGCTCAATTACAACCCGTTTTGGGCGTTATATACTTCCGACAAAGAAAATTCCAACACCGAATGGGGCTCGTACAATTTTGACGGTCAAACGTTGGGAAGCGCAATGTACGGTGCGGGCGATTTGGTCGTAAAAGAGGGCGAAGTTTACGTTTGGTTTTACCAATCTATGTAATAAAAGTTAAGAAAAATGCAACAGAAGAAAAGCGAAAAACTGAAAAAGGGGGCGGTGCGCTCGGCGAAGGAGAGCGCGTATATCGCCGTGTTCGTCGCGCTTGTGATCGCGGCGCAGCTTTTGCTGTCTTTTTTGGCGGGGATAGAGCTTGTCACCGTGCTGTTCGTCGCCTTTTGCTATGCGTTTGGGGTCAGAATGGGCGCAATCGCCGCAACGGCGTTTTCCCTGCTTCGCAATTTCATTTTTGGGTTTTTCCCGTCGGTGCTTATTTTATACTTGGTTTATTACAATTTATTGGCTCTGCTATTTGGCGGCTTGGGTAAAATAAAGTTTTGCAAAACGCCTTGGCGGTTTGTCCTTTTTGTATTGATTGCTTGTCTTTGCACGGTGGCGTTTACCATGCTGGACAACGTGATCACTCCTCTTTGGTACGGGTACGTGCGCGACGCGTGGATCGCCTATTTTTGGGCGTCCTTTGCCTCGCTGATTCCGCAAATCGTTTGCACTGCCGCTACCGTCGGTACGCTGTTTTATCCCTTAAACAAGGCGTTTTTGATTGCAAAAAGGGGTCTTTAACTAAAAATGTGGGGCACCATGTACGAGATTATGATAGAAAATCCCCGCCGTTGGCAAACCTGCCAACGGCGGGGATTTATAAATTTTGTAACGGTCAATTTCCCCGTAAATGCACCAAATCTTCGTGCGTATGCCGCAATAAATTCATTGTTTCAAAAACCTCTAAATTGCAGCCGTGATATTTGTATTCGCCACCGCCCGTGATCTCCGTCACCTGCCCGTCGCGGCAAAAATTTTTACCGAAAAGATATACCAATTTTTTCGCCAGCGTTTCGTGAACGTAGCCGATCACTCTGTTCAGCTCCGCGTTATAGATATATACGTTGTGGGGATATTGCGCCAGCGGAACGTGGACTAGCTGCAACCCGTCCCCCGCCTTGCTCTGCACGATCGCGCCTTGCCGATCGGGGCGTTTTACTCCGTGCGCCTTGCAATACAGCGGAAAGGTAAGCTGGACCTGCCGTTTGCGCCGTTCGTATAGTTTTCTTTTGATATATGTATGCAGTCCCATAGGTACAGTTTACCATTTTTTCATCCGTTTGTAAACGGTTTTATTAAAAAATTTCGTTTCACTTATAAAAAATAGTCGAAAATAAAAAAATATTCTTCAAAAACTTGCAATTCAGCGGAAAATTTGTTACAATATACAAAGAAAAGAAAAAAGTTTGTGAGGTGTTATTATGACGTATCAACAGGCAAAAGAACTCCTTGAACAAAAGGGACAAACGCAACTTTTGAAATATTATGAAGAGTTGGATGCGGCAGGCAAAGAAAATTTGTTGACCGCAATCGAAAACATCAGCTGGGATTTTGAAGAAGCGTTGGCTAACCCCGTAGATATGAGCGGAAAGGATCGTGATATCCGTCCCATCAAAGGGTTACGCTTATCCGAAATCGAGGCGAAAAAAGCGCAATACAAAGCCGCTGGCTTGCAGGCGATTAAGGAGGGTAAGGTCGCCGCCGTATTGCTTGCGGGCGGTATGGGTACTCGCTTGGGCGTAGATGGGCCTAAGGGCGCGTATGATATCGGCTTGACGAAGCCCCTTTATATCTTTGAACAGCAAATGAAAAACCTTTTGGAGGTCGTAAACGAAGCGGGGGTATTCGTGCCGCTGTACATTATGACCAGCGACAAAAACCATAAACAAACGACGGAATTTTGGAAGGAACACAACTATTTTGGATACCCCGAAAGCGAGGTAAAATTCTTCAAACAGGATATGGCGCCCGCGGTCGATTTCGACGGGAAGATCTATTTGGAAAAGAAGGATACGCCTGCGCTGTCCCCCAACGGCAACGGCGGCTGGTTCGGTTCGTTAAAGCGCGCGGGGCTGTGCGAGGATTTGCACCGCCGCGGCGTAGAATGGCTGAACATCTATGCGGTGGATAACGTATTGCAACGGATCGCCGATCCCGTATTCGTCGGCGCGACGATCGAAAGCGGCGTAAATTGCGGCGCGAAGGTCATCTGCAAAAACAACCCCTACGAAAAGGTGGGCGTGCTGTGCATGGACGGGGATAAGCCCGATATTATCGAATATTACGAGCTGACAGACGAAATGGCAAACCAAAAGGACGAAAATGGGGAGCTTGCGTATATTTTCGGTGCGATTATGAACTATTTATTCCGTCTTTCGACGTTGGAAGAAATCGTCAATCAGCGTATTCCCGTGCATATCGTCGAAAAGAAAATCGAGTGTGTTTGCGCCGACGGCGTAACGAGAAAGCCTGAAAAGGAAAACGGCAAAAAGTTTGAAACGCTCGCCGTCGATTTGATTAAACCGATGGGCAGCGTATTGCCCTTTGAGGTCGTGCGCGAAAAGGAATTTGCGCCCATCAAAAACAAAACGGGCGTAGATAGCGTGGAATCGGCAAGAGAGCTGTTAAAGCTGAACGGGGTACAACTCTGATGGCGACAGATCTGGTAGGCAACGAAAAGTTGCAACGCTTCATCTTTTTACTTAGCGAGCTGAACCACCAAACGGTGGACGTCTTAAAAAGCGGCGACGTAAAAATTCTGCAAAAAATGAACGACACGGTGGAGGAGATGTATTCGATTCAGCACGTTGGTACGGAGGACGCCTACACCGCAATCGAGGAGGATATGCAGATTATTTACCAAAACTTCAACGCCGTCGTGACGATGATGAAAAGCAACGAAAGTATCTTTATTGACAACGCGACCAGCGTAGCCGTGAAGAAATTTTTGCATAATATTTTTGACGCAACCGTGCGTATCGTTTACGCATACGGCTTGGCATAACAATTATTTATCGTAACGAAACGAAAAGCGAAACGAAAAATCCCGCCCGATCTCCCTCGGACGGGATTTTGTTTAAAACACGTTTTCCAGCCGTAAAGCGTAGGCGGTGGGGAGATATTCGACAAGGTCGATCAAAATTTCAATCTTCGGCAGGGCGTCTTGATAATCGAATTCGTATAAAAATCCAATCGCTTCTTCCAGTTGAAAATCAACCGAATCGACAACGGCGTGAGGCAACCAAAAATGCAAGGTGCGCTTTTCCCGTTCCCAAAGCGTTTTTACCACTTTGCCGTCCTCGTGTGTTGCCGTTTCCCGTTCCGTTTTCAAATAAAGGGAGCGAAACGCGCTCTCTAAAAGGGAAAAGCTGGTTTGCATTTGGTGGAATTCCAAAAGGGAAATACCGACGACCAAAGCAAACGCAACCAAAATGCTGATTGCGGTTTTTACCATACTTTTTCCTCCCAATCCAAACAGACCATCTTATAGCGTTCGCCCTTGTTTTGGATATATGCCCGCCCGTTGCCGTCCACCGTCATAATCAGTACCTTTTTGACGTCCTTATATCCATGCTCTGCCAAAATTTTTCGATAATAATTTTCGTCACGGTTGGTCGATTGAATGTTTCTAGGCTGAAACCGTCCTTCGCAGACGATCGTGACGGGCAAGGAATTTTGGGCACTTTCATAATCGGGCTTTGGCAGGGCGGAAAAGCTACCGCTGGATTCGTATAAAGCATAATCCACCGAATCCAACGAAAAATACCCCGCCCCGCGCAGGCTTTCGATAAGATCGGAAACGTTCAAATTGTTCTTTTTCAGCTGCGCGTCGTCAATTCCGTTTTTGTTGATGACAACGGAAGGGGACCCGCTTATAATCGCGCGCGAGCGCGGGATCGCGATATCAATTAAGCAAATAACCTGATGTAAAAAATAAACGCTGAGTAGTGCAACCAGCCCGTATAAAAGGGGAGTGGTAACGTCGGACATAGGGATACAGGCAAGGTCGGCGATGATCAGCGTGATCACCAGCTCGTACGGTTGCATTTCCCCAATTTGACGTTTCCCCATCAGCCGCATCAACGCAAGCAAAACGACAAACACGATCAGCGTTCGGATAAAGATAATAGCCATATTTTTATTGTTTGCGCGCGCTAAAAAAAATATACAAAAAAATCGAAAACTCTACGCCCAAACGCCCTTCAAACGCTTGCGTTTTTATACCTAAGTATAGTATAATAAGTGTTAGAAAATAAAGAGTAGCCTTTGGCGCGTAAAGTGTCATCGAACGGGACGTTGTCGATGAACGAAAGGGAGCTTTCCCTGCGACGGCTTAGGCGCGTCCGCTTGAAAAATGGGTAGGGCAGGTATGCGACGAAATTCGTTTTCCTGTACCGAAATCCTTTGCGGACCTCTCTTTTTGCGGGAGGTTTTTTTATGTCCGATACAACAGAAAAAAGGGGCTTTTGGCGGCGTTTGCTGTTTTCTGAAACGCTGGATAAATCTTCAAAAGGCTTAAAGATCGCCTATATCGCTATGGTCACGGCGATCGCCGTTGTGGAAAACAGCTTGTTAGAGCTGAAATTCGGCACGGTGCAGTTTTCGTTGACCTTGTTTTTATCTTCCTTTGCGGGGATATTTTTGGGCGGTGTCGCAGGGTTTTGCGCCTGCTTTTTAGGGGACGGAATCGGCTTTTTGATTCATCCGTTTGGCGAATATTCCCCGTGGATAGGGATATCTACGGGCTTGGCGGCGCTGATCACGGCGCTCGTTTGCCAGCTTCCGCCCAATCGCCGTCTTGTACATCTTCGCCTTGCGGTGGGCTGTTTGATTACCTTCGTCATTTGTACCTGCGGGATCACCACGCTATATCTCAATTTAGTGTGGGCGTCAAAGGTGCCTTTTTTCGATTATTTGCTTACGCGGCTGTTTGTGCAGGGACAAATTTGGAATACCTTATTAAACAGCGCGTTGACGGTGGCGATGTTGCCCGTTTTGGAAAAAATAAAACCGTTGAAAATAAAAATTCGATAAAATTTTAACAAAATCGTCAGGGCAACTCTTGACGATTTTTTCATTTTGTGATATACTGAAAAAAAGAAGGGGCAAAGACCCGCCCTTTCGCCAAGGAGAAGTATATGAGAAATCTTACGTTGTTGACCGATTTGTATCAAATCACAATGGGCTATGGCTTTTTTAAGCACGGAAAGCACGAGGAGGAGGTCGCGTTCGATCTGTTTTTCCGCCGAAACAAAATGATCACTTATTCGATTGCCGCAGGGCTGGAACAGGCGATGGACTATTTGCTCAACTGGCGGTTTTCGGAGGAGGATATCGCCTATTTGCGCGGCTTAAACCTTTTCGGCGAGGACTTTTTGACCTATTTAAAGAATATGAAATTCACGGGCGACGTATATGCGGTGAAGGAGGGCACGCCCGTATTCCCCGGCGAGCCGATTTTGACGGTAAAAGCCCCTCTTATTCAGGCGCAGTTTGCGGAAACAGCGCTTCTCAATATTATTAATCACCAAACGTTGATCGCTACAAAATCCTCCAAAATTTGTCGCGCGACCCACGGTCGCGGCGCGGTAATGGAATTCGGCTTGCGCCGCGCGCAAGCGCCTGACGCGGGCATTTATGGGGCAAGGGCGGCAATAATCGGCGGCTGCAATTCGACGTCCAACGTTATCGCGGGGCAAACCTTCAAGGTACCCGTGGCGGGGACGATGGCGCACAGCTGGGTTATGAATTACCCTACCGAATACGAGGCGTTCAAAGCATACGCGGATATTTATCCTGACAACTGTTTGTTGCTGGTGGATACCTACGACACCTTAAAAAGCGGCGTGCCTAACGCAATTAAGGTATTGAAGCAGCTGAAAGAAAAGGGACATAAACCCAAGGGAATCCGTTTAGACAGCGGCGATTTTGCCTATCTTTCCAAAAAAGCGCGTAAAATGCTGGACGAGGCGGGGCTGGAAGAAGCGATTATTTGCGTTTCGGGGGACTTGGACGAGCGTCTGATTTCCTCTTTGGTGCAGCAGGGCGCGAAGATAGACCTTTGGGGAGTGGGGACAAAGCTGATCACCTCCGAGGATTTGCCCGCGCTTGGCGGCGTGTATAAGCTGTCCGCTGTGTTTAATAAGGACGGAAGCGTTACGCCCAAAATCAAGCTGTCGGATAATACGGAAAAGGTCACCAACCCGTCCTATAAAAATTTGTACCGCTTGTTTGATAAAGAAAGCGGAATGGCGATTGCCGACCTCATCACCCTGCACGAGGAGGAAATTCCCGAGAACGAGCCCATCACCATTTTCCATCCCATCGACACGTGGAAGCGGTGCGAGGTGCAAAATTTCACCGTGGAAAAATTGTTGACGCCCATCGTGCAAAAGGGACAGCTTGTCTATAAATTCCCTCCTTTGATGGAGGTTAAGGAATATTCGAAACAGCAGCTGGATAGGTTCTGGGAAGAATATCTGCGTTTGGATATGCCGCACGTGTATAAGGTGGATTTGTCTAAAAAATTATACGATTTAAAATCCAAACTCATTGACGATATCCGCGCGGGGAAACGTTCGGAATGAGAGAATGAACAAAGAAACATAACGGAGTAAATTATGGCAAAAGATAATAAAAAAATCAAAAACGACGGGGGCAGGTATTCGTTGAAAGGGTCTTGCCTTTGGGGGATATTGCTGTTTGCGGTGCTGGTCTTGATTGATCAAGTAACGAAAATCGCCGTAGAGCTGTATATGTCGTCGGAAAACGTAGAGCCGATTACGATTATCCCGGGCTACATTCGGTTAGACCTTGTATATAACCGCGGAATTTCTTACGGGGTAGGCGCAAACGCGTCGCCGACGGTAAAGCTGGCGGTGATTGCAGGCACGGCGGTAATGATGTTGGTTTTGGCGTTCTGCTATTTTAAGATGGATAAACGCCGTTCCTTCCTGCGCACGGCGTTCGTGTTCGTCGTTGCGGGCGGTATCGGCAACCTCGTCGATCGGCTGTATTATCAGGTATGGGTCGAGGGCGGCGCGAAAGGCGTGCGGGATATGGTCGATCTTTCCCGTTTCGGCTTTGCCGTTTGCAACTTTGCAGACTTTTTCATCTCGGCGGGCGCGGTGATGATTGTTTTGGCGTTTTTATTCTTCGACCGTGACGCCTTCTTCCCCGTGGGGAAATTTAAAAAGCTCGCCAAAGAAGCAGATGAAAAATCGGCGGCGAAAAAGGCGGCGAAGCAAACCGAAAAAACGGACGAAGGGACGGGTAAATAATGGATACGCGGTTGTACGTCGCCGAGGAGCCGTGCAAGCGATTGGATACTTTTTTGACCGAGCAAACGGACGAATTTACCCGTTCTCGCTTTAAAAAGCTGATTGAGGACGGCTTGGTCAGTATCAACGGCGAAAGGGCGAAAAAATCGGGTGCGGAAATCAAGACGGGGGATCGGATCGTCGTCGAGGTTCCCGACGCGGTAGAATATACCGTCAAACCCGAAAATATTCCTATCGAAATCGTTTATGAGGACGCCGATTTTGCCGTGGTCAACAAGCCGCAAGGTATGACAGTGCATATCGGCAACGGCAATACGGAGGGGACGCTGGTCAACGCGCTTTTGTACGCGCTGGATAATTTAAGCGGAATCGGCGGAGTTCTGCGCCCGGGGATCGTCCACCGTATCGACAAGGATACGACGGGGCTTTTGGTTGTCGCAAAAAACGACAAGGCGCACCTTTCCCTTGCCAAGCAAATTGCGGAAAAAACCTGCCGCAGAGTGTATTACGCTTTGTTGGAGGGGAATTTAAAGGAAGAAAGCGGCAGGATCGTCACGGATATCGGGCGGCACCCGACGGATCGATTAAAGATGTCGGTATTGCCAGACGGGCGCGGGAAAAGGGCGGTGACAGACTTTCAAACGCTAACGCGTTTCGGAACGGAGTTTACCCTTTGCAAATTCACTTTGCAAACGGGCAGAACGCATCAAATCCGCGTCCATGCAAAGCATTTGGGGCACCCCGTCGTGGGGGATCCCGTTTACGGATTAAAGAAACAAAAATTTGATCTTTCAGGTCAGCTTCTGCACGCGATCAGCCTGCAACTGACCCACCCGACGGAGGGGCGGGAGATGACCTTTAACGCACCCCTGCCCTCTGCATTTTTGGGTGTTTTAGAAAAATTACAAAAAAAATATTCCGTCAAAACGGAGTGGTAAAAAGAAAAAAGGAGAAAAAAATTATGGCAAAAAAGACAAGAAGAACAAGGACGGCAAGCGGCAACGGAATCGTCCGCGCGTGTACTTATTTCGCGCTTGTGATCGCGGCGGCTATTTTCTTATTTAGCGGCTTGGTTTACGCGTTGGAGATTGCGGAGCTCACCAAATTAGTTTCCACCTTCAACCTCATCGGACAAATTTTGTTGGCAATCGGGATCGCCTTCCCCGCGTATGATTTCACGTGCGGAAAATCGAAGGGCTGGCGGGTTATTTTCTGGATTGCGTTGATCGTTTACGTATTCGGATGCGTGTTCGGCGTTATCCGTTTCTAACTTTACGGCAGTCAAACTTGCTTTCCGACGGGGTTTCTTTCAAGAGGACCCCGTTTTTTCTTTACAAAACCCGTCAAAAAATGGTATAATAAATAGGTATGTTAAAGATCACAAAGGTAAAACGTAATTCGGTAGGGGCGCAGCTCGGTTTAGAGGTCGGGGACGAAATCGTCGCCTTCGACGGTTTTTCGTGCGTGGACGAGCTGGATTACCTCTATTATTCTTCGTTGGAAAGCTTTACCCTTACCGTCAAGGACAAGCGAGGGGAAGGGCAGATCACCGTCGAGGTGGAAAAGGACGAAGAGGAGGATTTGGGGTTAGAGTTTGAAAAAAATACCGCCCTTCGCACCTGCTGCAACCGTTGCGTATTTTGTTTCGTCGATCAAATGCCCAAGGGCATGCGCGACAGTTTGTACGTCAAGGACGACGATTATACAATGAGTTTTACCTGCGGCAACTTCGTCACGCTGACTAACGTGGACGACGAGGCGTTAAACCGTATAATCCGTTTGCACCTTTCGCCGCTGTATATCTCCGTGCATACGATGGATCCGCAGCTTCGGGTGAAGCTTCTTCGTAACCGCTTCGCGGGCAAAATCGTGGATCAGATCGACCGTCTTGCAAAGGGCGGGATAGAAATGCATTGTCAGGCGGTTATCGTGCCGAACGAAAACGATGGGGAAGACCTTGCGGCAACGGCAAGAAAGCTGTTCGCGTATTACCCGATGGTAAGGGATTTGGCGTGTGTGCCGACGGGGCTGACCAAATACCGCGACGGGTTGACCGCGATCCCCGACGTCGATAAAGAATATTCGCAAAAGCTGTTGGATTTGGTAGATGAACTGAACGCGGAATTCGGGGTAAACTTTTTACTCCCCGCGGACGAATATTTTGTCAAAGCGGAACGCCCCTTAAAGCCCGTTTCCTTTTACGGCGATTTTGAACAGATTGAAAACGGAATCGGCTTATCGACGAAATTTCGCGACGAATTTTTCACCGCTTTAAACAAAAAGACGGCGAAGAGAAAAGGAAAAATTCGTTTAAAAACTCCCAAAACCAGCCTGCTTCTTTGCGGCGTTTCATCGGCGAAGCTCAACGCGGATTTGTACGCCGAAGCGAACGAACGAATTGACGGCTTGACCCTTATTTGCCTGCCCGTTGTCAACCGTTTCTTTGGAGAAACGGTCACTTGCACGGGGCTTTTGACGGGGCAGGATATGCTTGCCGCAACCCTTGATTATCAAAAACAGACGGGGCAGGTATTTGATGAAATCATTATCGCAGGCAATACGCTGAAAGAATTTGAGGACGTATTCCTTTGCGGAACAACCCTTGCGCAATTTGAAAAGCAGTTATCAGGAACGCACGTTTCCGTCAACCGAGAAGGGGGCGCGGGCTTGGTGGATATCTTAACGGAGTCCAAAAAATAACGGACTTCGCGGCTATAATTCGCGGTTATAAAACGCCGCATTAAAAAACAAATAAGGAGGAGAGTATGGCAAATCCTTTGATTGCCTTGGTGGGCAGACCCAACGTGGGTAAAAGCACCTTTTTCAACAAAGTAGCAGGACGGAAAATTTCCATTACGGAGGACAGACCGGGGGTCACGCGGGACAGATTGTACGCGGACGCTTCTTGGCGCAATAAAAACTTCACGATGGTCGATACGGGGGGTATCGAGTTAAAATCCGAAGACGTAATGTGGAAAGAAATAGCAAAACAAGCGGACGTCGCGATCGACACGGCGGACGTAATTTTGTTTTTCACGGACGGCAGAGAGGGGCTGCACCCCTCCGATTACGACGTGGCTGATATTTTGCGGCGCAGCAAAAAGCCGGTCATTTTGGTCGTCAATAAAATAGACGATTATTCACCCGATAAAATTTTCGAATTTTATTCGCTTGGTTTAGGCGAACCGTTTGCGGTTTCGGCGGAGCATTCGCAAGGGATCGGCGACGTTTTGGACGAGGCAATCTCCTATTTCCCTGAACATACGGAGGAGGCGATCCCCTCTTTGAAAATCGCGGTGATCGGCAAGCCGAACGCAGGTAAATCCAGCTTAGTCAACAAGCTTTTGGGCAGCGAGCGCAGTATCGTTACCCCTATGGCGGGCACGACGCGGGACGCGATCGACACGCTGTTTCAGCGAAACGGAAAGGCTTATACGATTATCGACACGGCGGGGATTCGCAAAAAGCGCAGCGTAGATGACGACGTAGAATATTACAGCAATATGCGTGCCTTCGACGCCGTCCGCCGCAGTGACGTTTGCCTTTTGGTGGTCGATAGCGCGGAGGGCTTGACCGAGCAGGACGTCAAGATTATCGGCTACGTTCACGAGCAGGGTAAACCGTCCGTAATCGTCATGAATAAGTGGGACTTGATCGAAAAGGATACCCACACCGTCAACCGCTTTGAGGAAAAGCTGAAAGAGGATTTAAAATTTATGGATTATTACAAATCCATTTACATTTCGGCAAAAACGGGGCAACGGGTGGATAAGCTGTTGGCGGCGGCGGAAGAAGTTTATGCCCATGCGTCCTTCCGTATCTCGACCGGCGCGCTGAACGATCTAATCAGCGACGCGGTGCGTATGCAAGAGCCGCCTTCTTATCAAGGTCGCCGTATGCGGGTATATTTCTCGCAGCAGGTCGGCGTCTGCCCGCCCTTGTTCGTTTTGCACGTCAACGACGAAGGGCTGTTGCATTTCTCTTATGCAAGATATCTTGAAAATACCATTCGCCGCGCGTACGACTTTTCGGGTACTCCCATCAAGGTCGTTGTCCGCGAGAAAAAGGACGAGGAGTAACGTTATCCCGACGTTTTTGGCGTTTTACGGAGGCAAACCATGAAAGAATTTTCTTTCTCACAAAATTGGTATCAGTTCTTGATTATGGCAGCCGTCTGCTATCTGATCGGGTGTTTTAACTTTGCCCGTTTTATCTCCCGTTGGAAGAAAAAGGACATTACCAAAATGGGCAGCGGCAACCCCGGCACAATGAATATGAGCCGCGAATTCGGTTGGAAGGTCGGCGTCCTTACCTTTTTTTGCGATGCGTTCAAGGGCGGCGTTCCGCTTTTAATCAGTTATTTTATCTATCGTGGATATTATTTTTCGGGGACGCAGGTTGTCGTTTCGGACGTGACTAGATATTTTTGCGGACTGTTCGTAATCGTCGGGCATGTATTCCCTGCGCCTTACCGTTTTAAAGGCGGGAAGGGGATTGCCTCCACGCTGGGCTTGTTTTGGATGGGCTTGGGTGCGGAAAATCCGTGGATGTATTTGATTGTGTTCGCTTTTTTCTGGCTGATCGTGCTGTATATTTATTTATCAGAATGGGGCGGAATGGGATCTTTGATCGGCGTTTCCACACTTAGCGTGGCGCAGTGCTTGATCTTGGCGGTTCGCTATGCAAATATTCCCTTCAACGCGTACATGGTATGTCCGTTTTTGTGTATTTTCATCATCAATCTCATCACTTGGATAGCGCATTGGAAAAACGTTTGCCGCCTGTTGTCGGGGGAAGAACATCACACTTCCGTTAAAAAATTGGTAAAGAAAAAGAAGAAAAAAGCGGAAGAAAATTGCTAAAAAGCGTTTACAAACGCCGCAAAGGCGTGTATAATAATAACAGAGCCTAAAACCGTCGGCGTTGCCGACGATATGGGGGTGCCCCGGATTCGATTGCCGGTGAGCGAAAGGATAAGCATACCGCAGACGGAGTGCCTGCGCAAAAACATTCCACCTAAATTTAAATGCAGATAATGCTAACTACGCTATCGCAGCGTAACTTCGTTTTTTAACGAAACGTCGCGCCTGATTTATCCGTCGGTCGGGGTCGCGGCGTCATCAAGACGGAAAAATCTTTAAAGAATCGGAAAGTGTTTTTTAAAGATTATTCAGCTTTCTGCGGCTTACAAAGCGTGTTTACCCGCGTTGTAAGCATAAGAAACAATAGATAAACTAAGTATGTAGAAAGTTTTTTGGCAGCCGAGTAAGACGTCGGTTCAACTCCGACCACCTCCACCAACGAAATGACGCCTTGAGGCGTCTTTTTTCGTTGGTGGAGGTGGTTAACGCTTGAACGGCGAATTATCGTCGGTTCACGCGAGGAGCGGAAAAAGACCTGCTTAATAAAGAGTACGAGGGCATATCAAGCGACGACACTTTGCCGAGGGTGCCCTTTCAAGGGTTTCGGCAAGCATCCACCTCCACCAATAACAAAAAACGCCCATTTTCGGGCATTTTTCGCTTTATATCCTTTTAAAACTTCCTCAATGCAAGAAAACGACTTTGACTTTTAACAACTCGTCGTTCCCTGCGTTGGAGATAAAAAGCTTGTTCCATTCTTGCTCATGCCGTCAAAATAGACGGTTTTTTGAAAGCAGTTCCTTTTTTATATTCCGCGCCTTGCTTTTTTGCATGGAAGATGATATAATAGAACCAAGAAAAACAAACGCAAAAAGGAGAGGACTATGAGAGGAAGCCGAATCTTACAAACGGAAAAATTTTTCATCCAAAACCCGAAAATTCAAAAAATCCGCATAAGCGTTCTGCTCGTTTATCGCGGTAATTTCAATGACGAACGGCTGATAGCCTCCCGCGAGTTTTCGCTGACCGATTTGCAGGATAACCCTCTTATTTGGATGGATTTATTTTTGGGGAAGAATCCCCAAAACAAAATCCAAATTGCCTTTGCCGGCGTAATTGGCAGTACGCTGTATATTTTAAGCAAGGACTGCGAAAAAACGACTGTCTTAAAAAGAAAGGGCTTTTCTTACACCTTTACGGACGATTACGACGAAAAATACATCATTTCCGCTGAAATTTGGTAATTTTCTCTTGCCAATTTAGTAATCTTCCATCGCCGTTCGCATCTCGCCGACGGCGTGTTGGCGGTTTCCGACGCAGGGCTTACCGACGAAGAAAGGGCGATCATGTACCGCGCGCTGGATGCGGTGTGCAAAAATCTAGAAAAAATTTGCGATAAACAATAAAAATCAATAATAAACAAACGGACGGAGGGCGGAAAAGCCCTCCGTTCTTTTTCTACTAAAAACAGCTTGACAAACCCTTCCAAGTGTGCCATAATATTGCTTGCCGATAATATAATTTGTTGACGGAGAAAAATCCAAAAATCACCGAGAAAATCAACGGAGAAAAGAATATGAACATCATCATCGTTGGATGTGGCAGAGTGGGGCAAACCCTCGCCGAAAAACTTAATTTAGACGGCAACGACGTCACGGTCGTCGATCTGGACGGGGAGAAGGTGGCGTCCGTCACCAACCGCTTCGACGTAATGGGCGTGGTTGGCAACGGCGCGACGCGCGCTGTGCAGCAGGAGGCGGGGATTGACGACGCCGACCTGTTTATCGCGGTCACAAACTCTGACGAGCTGAACCTTTTGTGCTGTATGATCGCCAAAAAAGTCAGCGGCTGTCACGCGATTGCGCGCATTAAAAATCCCGAATACAGCGACGAAACGGCGTACCTTCAAGACGAGCTGGGCTTGGCAATGGTCATCAATCCCGAATACGCCGCCGCGAAGGAGATCGCACGCGTTTTGCACTTCCCTTCCGCGCTGGCAATCGAGCCTTTTGCGGGGGGCAGGGTCGAGTTGATTAAATTCCGTTTGCAAAAAGACTGTTATCTCGTCGGGGCGTCGATCAAGGACGCGATGGCAAAATTACGGGTCAACGTGCTGATTTGCACGATCGAACGGGGCGAGCAATCGTATATTGCAGGCGGTGATTTTGTCTTTGCCGAACGTGACGTCGTTTCCATTATCGCAACGCCGAAAAAGGCAAAGGATTTCTTCGCGAAGATCAACCAAAAAGGTCAAACGATCAAGGACGTAATGGTGGTCGGCGGCGGCGCAATCGCGCATTATCTTTGCGATATTTTAGAACCGTCGGGCATCTCCGTCAAGATTATAGAAAAAGACCTTAAAAAATGCGAGGAGATTGCCTCCCGCTGGAACAAAACGATGGTGATCCACGGCGACGCGATCGAACGCGAATTGCTGGTGGAGGAGGGGGTATCCAAAACGGACGCCTTCGTCGCGCTGGCAAATTTAGACGTGGAAAACATCATGCTGTCCTTGTTTGCGAAAGAGGCGGGCGCGGGGAAATTGGTCACGAAAATCAGCCATATAGATTACGACGACGTAATCAGCCGAATGGACCTTGACACCGTCATCTGCCCTAAAAACATCACGGCAGATCTCATTTTGCGATACGTTCGTTCGCTGAAAAACACCCAAAGCAGCAATATCGAAACGCTGTACAATATCATTCAGGACGAAGTGGAAGCAGCGGAATTTATCGTCAAGGACGGCTCTCCCGTGATCGGGGCCCCCCTTTGCGACCTTCCGTTAAAGAAAGAAGTGCTGATCGCCTCTATCCTGCGCGGCAATCAGGTGATCTTACCGCGCGGCGGCGATACGATCGCGGCGGGGGATCGAGTGGTGGTCGTCACAAAGGGTCAAATTTTCGACGTAGCGGACGTCTTGGAAAAATAACGCCAAAGAGGAACGGACATGAATTTTTCAATCATAAAACGAACGCTTGGTTGGCTGTTATTGTTTGAGAGTATCTTTTTCCTTCTCCCGCTTGTCACGGCGGCAATCTATTGGGAGGAAGAATTTTTCACTTTTTTGACAACGATCGCCATCACGGGCGGCTTGGGCGGGCTTTGCGTGCTTGGCAAGCCCAAAAACAAATCTATATACACCAAGGAAGGCTTCGTCATTGTCG
>JAZKXM010000127.1:0-7891 GCA_045611585.1 Candidatus Scatosoma sp.
GCGTTGGAAAGCTTTTTCTTTTTGTCGGCGCGGCCGCCAAAGTGCCGTTCCAGCTCGGGGAGGGAGGCCAAAAGATAGGCGTTCCAATCGGGGAGGGCGCGGAAGGTTTTTCCCAGCTCTTTCATCAGCGCCTGCACCGCCCGTTCGTCCGAAAGCCGTTCGCCGTAGGGGGGATTGGACAGCAACACGCCGTAGGGGGTATTCGTGCGGAATTTGGTTGCGTCCGCTTGCTCAAAGCGGATAAAATCAGCTACGCCCGCCTGCTTGGCGTGGTATTTGGCGACCGAAATCGCTTGCGGGTTGATATCCCCACCGTAAATATTCAGCTTGCGGGTACGCAGCCAAATATCTTGCGCCTCTTGCTTTGCAAGGGGCAATACGCCCGCGGGCGCGCATTTCCATTTGGTAAAATCGAAATCACGTTTTAAACCGGGGGCGATCTTCAACGCCTTCATCGCCGCTTCAATCGGGATCGTGCCGCTGCCGCAAAAGAGGTCGGCAAAGGGCTTTTCCTCGTCGGCGTCGGGGTTGTAGAAGGTGTTGTCGATCAACGCTGCCGCCAAAGTTTCCTTTAACGGAGCGGTGTAGGCAAGGGAACGATAGCCTCGCTTATGCAAGCCGTCGCCCGACGTGTCCAGCGTGACGGTGACGACGTCCTTATAAACGGATACGCCCACGATCGCGCGTGCGCCCGTTTCCGAAAAGGTTTGTCTGCCCTTTTGCAATTTATCGGCAAGCCGCCGAATAACCGCCTTTTTGGCGACTCCGCCCGCCGCTTTGACGGCGGCTAACGTGCTTTGAAAGCTTTTTCCGTCCATCAAAATTTTGCTATCGACGGAAAGATAGTTTTCCCAAACAATTGCGTAAACGCCGTCAAACAGCTCGTCGAAGGTGGTGGCGGGGAATCGGGCAAGCTCAATCAACACCCGTTCGCCGCTGCGCAAAAAGACGTTCAGCCTTGCAACGTCTTGCCAATCGCCGTCTATGGAAATTCTGCCGTTGTCCGCAGGGGCTTTTTCATAGCCGAGCGAAAACAGCTGACGCTTTACCGTTTGTTCCAGTCCCGCCGCAACGGGGATCAGCAATTTCATTGTTCGACCTCCTTTTCAGGCTGTTTGGAGGCGCGTTCCGCCTTTTGCCGTTCGCGCGCGGCTTTGGAATAGCTGCACCCGCAAAAATCCTGACGGTAGAGTCCAAAATCCTTGGAAAGCTGTAAAGAGCGTTGGTAGCCGCCCCCTTTCTTAAAATCGGAGAAAAGATAGTTTACCCCGTACCTGCTCCCCTCGTTTTTCCCGATTTCGTTCAGCCATTCGGCGTTTTTATACGGGCTTAAAGAAAGGGTGGTGCAAAAATAGGGGAATCCGTGTTCGGCGGCGATCTGCGCCGTTTTTGCAAGACGGAGCGCATAACAAACGTAGCAGCGTTTGCCCCGTTCAGGCTCTTGTTCTAATCCTTTTATAGCGGCTTGAAAGGCGGACGGGTCGTGGTCGCAATCTACAAAATCCGCCCAGCCCGTCTTTTGCAAAAGGGCTATTTGCTCGGCTTTTCGCTTTTCGTACTCCGTTTTTTCTTCGATATTGGGATTATAATACAAAACGGTCACCTGAAAATGCGCGTGTAAAATTTCCAAACACGCGGAAGAACAAGGCGCGCAACAGCTGTGCAATAACAGTCGCGTACCTTTGGGGGTATTTTGTATTATTTTTTGCATTGTCTGCGCATAATTTTCCATATCCCCATTATACCCGTTTTCTTGCCCGTTTGTCAATCAACAAGGGGGGATAAAAACTCCTTTTCGTTTGTTTTACGGTGCATACGACGGGTTTCGACGGCGTTTTCGGCGCGAATGCCGTCCTTTTTCGTCGAGTGTTCGTTACCGCATACGCGGGAAAGCGCATTTGCGGGCGCGCCGCATATATTCCCTAATTATCCGCACAAACGGTAGGGGAGAGGGGAGTTCCACGGGAAACGGGGAGTTTTTTTGGGGACAAAAAATAGAAAGAAAATTTAAAAATCCCCCACCCATGGACGAGGTGAATAAAAAATTTATCTCACATAGCCATAAAAAAGCCGACCCAACGACGGGTCGGCTTAAATAATTAAATTATCAACATATTAACGGGATAAAAGCGCGTAGGCGGTATAAAATTATATATTCGCCTCTAAAAAAGTTTCGCCCGTTTGCAGGTCCTTCCAAGAAAGGCGGCTTCCTTCCAGCACTAAATAGCTGTGCGGCGTTCCTGCCTTCGGCAGGGAAACGGAGCCGCAGTTTGCGTACAAAATTCCGCCGTCAAGACGGGAGAATTTAGGGTCGTGCGTGTGTCCGTTGACCAAAATTTCGCCAGCGGCAAGCGGGGGAGGGCAAGCTTCGCCCGCGAGGTGTCCGTGTGTTAAATAGACCGTTTTGCCACCGCTATATAAAAGGGCGTAATCGCCACGCATGGGAAAGTTTAATACCATCTGGTCCACTTCGCCGTCGCAGTTTCCGCGCACACACAGCAGCTTTTCTTTAACGCCGTTTAGCATTTCGGCAACCTCCATCGGCGCATAGCCGTCGGGCAGGGGATTGCGCGGGCCGTGGTAAAGAAGATCTCCTAAAAGCACCAGCTTTACGGGGTTTTCATTTTGTACGGCTTCCATCAGTTTTTTGCACCAATACGCAGAGCCGTGTACGTCCGACGCGATTATAAATTTTTCGTCCATAACCAAACTCCTTTTTCGTTTTCCAGCATAGCGGATAAGGCTTTGATCACTCCGTTTTCCGCGTTGGAAGGAATGATTTTTTCCACCTGAGCCTTGACCAAGGGGTATGCCGTTTTGGGGGCGGCGGTATGTGCGCAAGCGCGCAGCATCTCTACGTCGTTCATGTGATCGCCAAAGGCGAGGCTTTCTTCTCTGGATACGGAAAACAGCTGTTGCAGTTTTTTGATCGCCGCGCCCTTGTGCGCGTCCAAATGCGAAACGTCGCACCAATGCGATCCCGAAAGGGTCAGCTTTACCCCCTTCAATCGCTTGGAAAGCGCGGGATAGCCCTGCTTTTCCGCCCCGTCCATGCTGAACACGGAAACCTTACAGCAAGGCACGTCTTTCACCACTTCGTCCAAGGAAGAAACCAGCTGATAGCTGGAATAAGGAGTGGTAGTGCGGGTAAAAAATGGTTCTACGGTGTCCTCGATATAGGCGACGTTTTCGCCGCAAAGAATGGGATAGCACCCCTCCGTTTGCCGCACGATAGACAGCGTTTCAATAACTTTATTTTTTTGTAAAGGGCAAAAATGCAGCCGTTCGCCGCGGCAGCGGATCAGCGCGCCGTTTTCGGCGATAAAAACCGTTTGGTCCTTGACGGGCTGGAAGATTTTTTCGAGGTTTGCATATTGCCTACCGCTTGCGACGGCAAACAAAACCCCTCGCGCCGCCAAACGCCGCACAATGGGGAATATTTCGGCGGACAGGTTGCCTTTCGGGTCGAACAACGTGCCGTCTAAATCGGTTGCAATCAGTTTAATCATAAAAAATCCTCAATGCCTATATAGGCAAAACGATCGTGTTAGAAAATGAATTTGATAACCGCCATTTCCTCGGGCAAAGCCCCGCCTGTGGTGAGTGCAGTCGCCGCTTCTTTCATCAGCTCGGGCAGCTGTTCTTCTTTAAAGTAACGGAAGGGGAATTCGCCAAAGACGACCGCCTTATTTGCAAGCAAGTTAATAGCGGTGGAAACGAATTCTCTGCATTCGGTAATCCCCTTAACGGTGACGTTATAGCGCACGGCGTTTTCCAAATTGACGTGAATGGATTTTCCGATAAGGGAAGCAAACGCGACGTACGCACCGCGGGTGACTAAGGAGAAGATTGCGGAAGGCTCGGTACGGTTAGAGAATGCCAAATACACCGCCGCGTCCGCTTTTTTGCCGCCCGTCACCTTCAAAACGTTGTCCGGCAAGGTGTCGTCGTAGGGGAAGGTATAATAGATCCCGCTCTTTTTCGCGCGGGTAAGCCGTTCTTTATTGTTATCGGCAAGGATAGGCACGGCGCGGTGATAGATAAGGATTTGGCAAAGAATATTGCCGTACAGCCCGCCCCCAACGACGAGGACGTGCTGACCTACCGAAACGTGCATTTCATCTACGATACGTTCGGCAAGGGCAACGGCGTCGATCAGAAATGCCGCCTCATCCGAAACGGACGCGGGCAGAGGATATACGTCGTCCACGTTTGCCACGACGAAGTCACGGTAAAATCCGTCGGCGTTTTCGCCGGCGATCCGCAGTCCGTCCTGCATTTCTTCATCCTCCGTCGTGCCCGACAGAAATACCCGATCTCCCTTTTTCAAATAGCAATCTTCGGCGGCTTCGGTGATCTGCCCGATGGCAAACTTGCCAAGGGTTAAAGGACATTTCGTCTTTAAATTGCCCGTATATACGGCGACGTCTGCCTCCGAAAGGAGTGCTTTTGTGACCTTGACCTTCACTTGGCCGTCCGTCATAGTAAGATCGTTAGCGGCGACGTGGTGGAGGTTGTTCGGGGAGGTTAATTGCCAAACTTTCATAAACTTTGTTCCTTATGCTCCTCAAAAAAGGGCGGTTTAGGGCGCTTTTTTGGGGAAACCGATCAGATTTTCTTAAAAAACCGCGCACCAAAAAAACACGCGGGTTTTTGCGAGTAATAACAGTATAGCGTATTTTTGGGAAATTTGCAACTATTTTTTATAAATTCGCGCAAAAACAGTTGACGGAGATAAAAAAAAGCGTTATAATTGGATAGCATTTGAAATAGAAAACAGCGAGGTGAAAAGAATGAAAGCTGATATACATCCCAAATATCACGAAGTAACTGTGACCTGCGCTTGCGGTGCTACGTTCAAAACGGGTACGACCAAAGAGGGCGACGTTATGAAGGTAGATATCTGCAGCAATTGCCACCCTTTCTTTACGGGCAAGCAGAAGTTAGTTGATACCGGTGGACGTGTCGAAAAGTTCAAAAAGAGATACGGTTTATAATTCTTGGTAGAAACTGGTAGGGGTTTGGGGAGTTTTCCCGAACCCCCCTTTTATTATCGCGCGCGGGGGCGTTGCGCCCGTGCGATTAAAATTAAGAGAGTATATAAAAACATAGTTTAGGTTTTACAAGCACAGTACGTTTTACGAAAGGTCGTAGGTGAGTTCATGAAAAAAGAAAAGACAAAAAAGACGTGTACCTATATCGGCGGTCAAGCCGTGATGGAAGGCGTTATGATGCGCGGCAAGCGCGCGCTTGCAACCGCCGTTCGCGATCCGCAAGGAAAAATTCAGATAGAATCCGAACGTCTTGCCCCGCCCGAAAAGAAAAGTAAATTTTCTCGGCTGCCCTTTGTGAGGGGGGTGGTCAACTTTGTTTCTTCTTTGGTAGTGGGCAACCGAATCCTGATGCGCAGTGCGGACGTGGCTGTGGAGGAAGAGGAAGAACAAAGCAAGGCGTCTAAATATTTAGAGGACAAATACAAAATTAGCATCAGCGGTATTTTTAATACGATCGCGGTGGTGATAGGGATTGTTTTGGCAATCGCTATTTTTATCTGGTTGCCTCAATGGGTCACGGGCTTTTTGCCGTTGGACAAAACCTCCGTCGGTTGGGAGGGGGTTTGGTTCAACCTTGCCGAAGGTGGAATTCGGTTGGCGATTTTTATCGCCTATATTTTGGTCATTTCCCTGATGAAGGATATGCGGCGGGTATTTATGTACCACGGCGCAGAGCATAAGACGATCACCTGCTTTGAAGAAGGTAAACCGTTGACGGTGGAAAACGTGCGCGGTTGCCGCCGAGTACACGACCGTTGCGGCACTACCTTTTTGTTTCTTGTGATGGTGGTCAGCATTTTGGTATTCTCCGTCGTCAATATTTTGGTGGCGAGATGGGTATATACGGACAACGGAAAAATCAACTCGTTGATACGCTTTGCGTTTAAGCTGTTGATGTTGCCCGTCGTGGCAGGTGTTTCGTACGAGGTATTGCGCCTGCTTGCCAAAACGCAAAACAAATTTTTCTATCTTTTAAAGCTGCCGGGGCTACTGTTACAGCGTTTGACCACGCGTGAGCCGGATGATAAGATGATCGAATGTGCGATCGCCGCCTTCCAAACGGTGCAGCAGATGGACGAGGACGAAAATATTCCCGAGCGATTTTTCGCTACTTCTTATAAATTAAGCGAGCTGTCCAAGCGCATCAAAAAGCTGTTTGCGCACGCGAAGATCGAGGAGGACGAGGCGGAGTGGATTTTGGCGTTGAAGCTGGGTATGCCCAAGAGTGCCGTTTCTTCGGAGGAGCGTATCGTTAAGGCGTCGCAGGTAAAAAGTATCTTAAAGATCGTCGAGGAGAGAATGACGGGGCGTCCCCTTTGGTATATTTTTGGGGATACCGATTTTTACGGCTATACGATTAAGGTAGATGAACGGGTGCTGATTCCCCGTCCCGAAACGGAGGAGCTTTGCCAACTGGTGATCGGCATGGCGGAGGAGGACAATAAGATCCTTGACCTTTGCACGGGCAGCGGCGCGATTGCGATCGCGGTGTATAAAGAGCTGGAAAAAGCGGGTAGAAAATGTCAGGTGACGGCGTCGGATATCAGTGCGGACGCGTTGACGCTTGCCAAAGAAAACGCCGCCAATAACGAAGCGGAAATTAAATTTATTCAATCGGATTTGTTTACGAAAATTCGCGATCGGTACGATATTATCGTCAGCAATCCGCCGTATATCCCGACGGGGGATTTGGAGGGCTTGCAGACGGAGGTGAAAAACTTTGAACCGCGTTTGGCGTTGGACGGCGGTGCGGACGGGCTTGATTATTACCGCCGAATTGCCGACGAGGCAGGCAAATATCTCACGCGCGGCGGGTCGTTGATTATGGAGGTTGGCGCGGGCGAGGCGCAGGACGTCGTAAAGCTGTTTAAGCGTTGCGATTATACAATGATCGTTAAGGACTTTGCGGGAATAGACCGCTTTGTGAAAATCGTATTTTAATTGGGTGATCGCCCGAACGGGATTTCGTTCGGGCGAAAAATAAGCGAAAACGTGCAAAAAAAGGATAAGGTAGAAGGTATTAAGGCATGCTGAACAAATTGAACGGGATTTTATCCCGATACGAATTTTTATCCAAACAGCTTACCGATCCGCAAACGATCGGGGATATGAGCGTTTGGCAAAAATATTCCAAAGAACAATTTGATTTGACGGAAACGGTGGAAAAATACCGTCAATACCTTGCTACGCAAAAAGAGATGGAGGACGCGTTTGCGCTTGCCGAAACGGAAACGGACGGCGAGATGAAGAAGCTACTTTCCGACGAGGGCTACGCCTGCAAAGAAAAGTTGGCGGAGCTGTGGACGGAGCTGAAAATTTTGCTGTTGCCCAAGGACAAAAACGACGAAAAGGGGTGCATTTTGGAGGTGCGCGCGGGTACGGGCGGCGAAGAAGCGGCTCTGTTTGCGGCAAACCTTTGCCAAATGTACAAAAATTATTGCGCGGCAAACCGTTTACGGGTGGAAGAAATAGACGTCAGCGCGACAGAGCTTGGCGGCGTAAAAGAGGCGATCTATTCGGTTACGGGCGCGGGCGCGTATAAAATGTTAAAATATGAAAGCGGAGTGCACCGCGTACAGCGTGTTCCCGCGACGGAAACGCAGGGGCGTATCCACACTTCGGCGGCGACGGTTGCCGTCCTTCCCGAGGCGGAGGAGGTGGAGGTGGAGATCGCGGACAAGGATATCCGTATCGACATTTTCCATTCTGGCGGGGCAGGTGGTCAAAACGTCAACAAAGTTGCGTCCGCCGTGCGGATCACTCATTTCCCGACGAGGATTGTCGTCACTTGTCAGGACGAGCGTTCACAGCTGAAAAACAAGGAGCGCGCGTTTAAG
>JAZKXM010000128.1:0-3927 GCA_045611585.1 Candidatus Scatosoma sp.
ACCTCCGCGCCCAAACGCTTTGCGGTACGCGCCGCGTCCATCGCGACGTTGCCGCCACCCACGACCGCCACCACTTTGCCGTGCTGAATGGGCGTATGGCTGTCTGCGCGGTACGCGTTCATCAGGTTGGAACGGGTCAAAAATTCGTTTGCGGAATATACGCCTTTTAAGCTTTCGCCAGGGATATTCATAAATTTCGGCAAGCCTGCGCCCGAACCGATAAACACCGCCTCGAAGCCGTATTCCGTCTTTAATTCTTCAATCGTGATGACGCGGCCGATAACCATGTTGGTTTCTACCTTGACCCCCAAATCTTTGAGGTTTTCCACCTCTTTTTTCACGATCGCTTTGGGCAGACGGAATTCGGGAATGCCATAGACAAGAACGCCGCCCGCGACGTGCAACGCCTCGAATACCGTTACTTCATAGCCGAGCTTTGCCAAATCGCCCGCGCAGGTAAGACCTGCGGGGCCCGAACCTACTACCGCTACTTTATGACCGTTGGAAGGGACGGGAGTTGCCTTTTCTTTGCTGTTTTCGTTGTGCCAGTCTGCAACAAATCTTTCTAATCTGCCGATTGCAACCGATTCGCAGCCCGCTTTGATGCCGCGGGTGCATTTGCCTTCGCATTGCGTTTCTTGGGGGCAAACTCTGCCGCAGACTGCGGGCAAAGAAGAATCCTCCGCGATAATTTGATACGCCGCCTCGAAATCGCCTTCGGCAATTTTGCCGATAAATTCGGGAATTTTGATATTGACGGGGCAAGCCGCTACGCAAGGGCGGTTTTTACAGCCCACGCAACGTTTCGCTTCGTCAATCGCCTGTTCGGGCGTGTAGCCAAGAGCCACTTCCTCAAAGTTTCCGTTTCTAACGTCGGGGTCTTGGGTGGGCATTACGTTTTTTAAGGGAGCCATGTTGAATTTTGCCATGTTACTGCACCTCCTTTTTGAACAGATTGCAGGTCTTTTCGCGTTCTGCCGCCTCAAATTCGGCATACGTTCTGGAACGGCTCATTGCCTCGTCAAAGTCGATTTCGTGACCGTCGAATTCGGGCCCGTCAACGCAAGCGAATTTCATTTTTCCGCCGACGGTTAAGCGGCAGCCGCCGCACATACCCGTTCCGTCGATCATAATAGGGTTCATGCTGGCGATTGTTTTCACGCCGTAGGGCTTGGTTGCCGCGCAAACGAATTTCATCATAATAAGCGGCCCGATGGTGATGACTTCGTCGAAGGTTTCGCCCTTTTCAAGCAATTCGTTCAAAGGTACGCAAACGTTGCCTTGACGGCCGTACGAGCCGTCGTCCGTCATCATATAAAAGTCCTTAGAGCAAGCCTTAAATTCTTCTTCCAAAATCACGAGGTCTTTGCTTCTGAACCCGACGATAGAGGTAACCTCACAGCCTTGTTCTTTCAACGCTTTCGCAACGGGCCAAGCAATCGCACAGCCCACGCCACCGCCAACGACGCAAACCTTCTTTAAACCCTCGACGTGAGTAGGACGCCCCAAAGGACCTACGAAATCGGGAATAAAATCGCCCGCGTTTTTGTGGTTTAACGCTTCGGTAGCCGCGCCTACGATTTGAAAAATAATCGTAACCGTTCCCTTTTCACGGTCGTACCCCGCAATCGTAAGGGGGATACGTTCGCCCTCGTCGTCCACACGCAAAATGATAAACTGTCCCGCACGCGCTTTCTTCGCCACGAACGGCGCAAGGATATCCATTTGCGTTACCGTGGGGTTCAGCGATTTTTTGTTTACAATTTGATACATTTGTTGTTTTTTCTCCTTTCCAAATTTGTACTATCACAAAATATTATACCGCACCTAAATTTTTTTGTCAAACGCTTGCGGGCGCTCGCGCGCGTAAATCGCGCGGGATATCGCTATTTTTTAAGCGGTATTTCGATAAAAATTTGTTTTTGAGGTTAAAAAGGAAAACCGCCCCGCTTGCGCCTTTTAATTTTGTTAAAAAATTTTATTTTTTAACCGTCTTTTCGTTTGCTTTTCCCGTCTGGAAGTAGTATAATGTTTGACGATTAAACAAAGTTTTACGAAAGATTATAAAAAACGGGCTTTGGGAGGCGTTTTTATGGAAATATTATTGAGTTTGGCGATTTGCCTTTTGGCGGGGTTGTTTTTGTCACGTTTGGCAAAGCTGTTACAGCTGCCCGCCGTCACGGCGTACCTAATCGCAGGGATCCTTGTCGGGCCGTATTGCCTTGGTGCGTTCGGCGTAAAGGGTTTGGGCTTTGTCAGTATGCTTGACGTCGAACGGTACTCTATCGTGTGCGACGTGGCGCTTGGGTTTATTGCCTTTTCAATCGGCAACGAATTCCGTTTGTCTCAGCTGAAAAAAATTGGCAAGCAAGCGACGATTATCGGCATTTTGCAAGCGGTAATCACCTCCGTCATCGTGGATTTGGCGTTGATTGCCTTGCATTTTGCAATCCCTGACAAGCTGTCTTTATCGGCGGCAATCGTGCTGGGGGCAATCGCTTCGGCAACCGCGCCTGCGGCAACGTTGATGGTCGTAAAGCAATATAAGGCGAAAGGCCCTTTGACGGATACCTTATTGCCCGTCGTAGCGTTGGACGACGCGGTTGGTTTGGTTCTGTTTGCCATCTCCTTCGGCGTTGCAAAAGCCATTGGTGCGGGCTCCGTCGATATGGTTTCTATCCTTGTCGAACCCATTTTAGAGGTGGTTTTGTCCCTTGGCTTGGGGCTTGTAATGGGATTTTTGTTCAGCTTTTCCGAACGCTTTTTCCACTCCCGTTCGAAACGGCTTGCGATGTCCGTTGCGTTTGTGTTTTTGACGATTGCGCTGTCTATGCTGCAATTTGAGATTGGCGGAGTGCATATCGCGTTCTCTTCCCTGCTGGTTTGTATGATGCTGGGAACGGTGTTCTGCAACGTGTGCGATTTTTCCGAAAATTTGATGGATCGTTTGGACCGTTGGACTGCGCCCTTGTTTATCCTTTTCTTCGTGCTTAGCGGCGCGGAATTGGAGCTGTCCGTCTTCACCGACCTTATGGTCGTTTTGATCGGCGTGGTGTATATCCTCAGCCGTTCGGCGGGTAAATATAGCGGCGCGTTCCTCAGCGCGAAGCTGGCAAAGAGCGACAAGACTATCGTCAAATATTTGGGCGTGACCCTTTTGCCGCAGGCGGGCGTTGCGTTGGGTATGGCTATGAAATCCGGCGCGCTGGGCGCGGAAGGAGCGATTGTTGCGCAAATCACTCTGTTTGCCGTATTGATTTACGAATTGATAGGTCCTATGCTGACCAAGATTGCGCTTACCAAAGCGGGCGAAATTAACCCCGAAGGCAAGACGAGCGCGCGCCACGAAACAATGAAAAACCAGCATAAGCGTTCGGCGTAAGTATTTTTTTGAGTATGCAACCCCCTCCGAAAAAAATTCGGAGGGGGTTGATTTTGTTTAAGATCATTTAATTTTTTTGTCAATCAACGTTTGCTCGTCAAATAGTATTTGATCGTGAGCGTTGCCGAATAGCCGCTGGGGGATTTTTCTAAAATTTCATCGCCCTCCTGCATAACGGCGTACATCGCGTTGCAAACCATCGGCATTGCGTTTTTTAGCGGCAACGCTTTATGGATATCCCGCGCGCAAAAGACGAAATATCCCTCCCCTTTTTTGCGCTTTTTTTCCAGCTTTTCTACGATATATTCCTTAATGTCTGCGGTGGTCGGTTTTTTGGCTTTCCGTTCCCCGTTTTTTAAGGCTGCAATCTCCTCCTCTAACTTTTGTACGCGCGATAACAGCTCGACTAAAACGGTGTCGTAATTCATAGGTTATCTCCTCTTGTTTTTCTGTAATTTTATCATAACAAGTTCAGAATGTCAACAGAATTTTTATAGAAAGCGCAAAAAACTCCCTTGGCGTGATGTTCGCCAAGGGAGTTTTTT
>JAZKXM010000129.1:0-10708 GCA_045611585.1 Candidatus Scatosoma sp.
AAAATTTTGTGTCGTGCGTTTTTTTAATTTAGTTTATACGAGACGTCAAATCCCCTTTTCAACCGATATTTGCCTTGTCTTGCGCGCCCTCGTCGCCTTCGCCGTTCGCTTCTTTTAACGCCTGCGCCGCGCCTTTCCCCTTGTCAATGGTGTAGGTCGGCACTAATTTTTTCACCGATTCCTTCATGCAATCCGTTTCCGAATACGCCTCGTCATACAGCCGATCCAAAGTAATCCAGAAATTATCCTCGTCGGTGGGAATAGGCTTTGCAATATTGATAAGCCCGTTAGGGGTCTTTTTCAAGCCTTCTTCCTTCATCAGCCGCTCTTCGTACAGCTTTTCCCCGGGTCGCAAGCCCGTGCATTTGATTTCGATATCCACACCTGGCTCCAACCCCGACAGCTTGATAAGGTTGTAGGCAAGGTCGTAAATTTTCACGGGTTCGCCCATATCCAAAACGAAAATTTGCCCGCCTTTTGCGTACGCGCCCGCTTGCAACACCAGCGCAACCGCTTCGGGAATAGTCATAAAGTACCGAATAATATCCTTGTGCGTGACCGTCACGGGTCCGCCCTCTGCAATTTGCTTTTTAAACAGCGGAATTACCGACCCGTTAGAGCCTAACACGTTGCCAAACCGCACGGCGACGAATTTCGTATTTTTGCTGTGCCGCCCAATCGTTTGGATAATCATTTCGCAAATACGCTTGGTCGCGCCCATAATGTTGGTAGGATTTACCGCCTTGTCCGTGGAGATCTGCACAAAGGTTTCCACCCCGAACTCGTCCGCCGCCCGCGCGACGTTCAACGTACCAAACACGTTGTTTTTCACCGCCTCGTTGGGGCTGGTTTCCATCAGCGGCACGTGCTTGTGCGCCGCCGCGTTAAAGACGATTTGCGGACGGTATTTTTCAAACACGTCGCGCACCTTGCCCTTGTCCCGAATACTTGCAATCAGGGTCAGCAATTTAAGGTTTGGCAGCCTTCTCTTTAACTCCTGCTCGATTTCATACGCATTATTTTCGTAAATATCAAGGATAATCAGCTGTTTAGGACGGTGGGTTGCGATTTGACGGCAAAGCTCGCTTCCGATAGAGCCGCCGCCCCCCGTCACCAACACCACTTTGTTTTCGATATACCCCATAATTTCGTCCAAATTGACGTCGATCACTTCACGCCCAAGCAGGTCGGCAATTTCCACCTCCCGCAATTTGGATACGTTCACTTGCCCGTTTGCCAGCTGGTAAATCCCGGGCAGCACCTTTACGGGCTTGCCGCATTCGTTGCAGCGCTTGATAATTTCACTCAATTTCTTTTGCGGAACGGACGGCATAGCGACGAAAATTTCGTCCACTTTGTATTCCTCCGTCAGCCGTTTCAGCTCCATCGTCGTCCCCGCGATCTTGGCATCGTAGATTCGTTTTCCAAGCAATCGAGGATCGTCGTCCGCAATACACACCGCGCGGTATTTGATTTTGTCGGACGTTTCCATTTCTTTAATCAGCGTAGTACCCGAATCTCCCCCGCCGACAATCATAACCCGTTTTTTATCCTCGTGCCGCTTTTGCATCATTCGACGGATAGACAAAACAAACCGCTTCGAAAACCGAGTCCCCCCCACAAAGATAAAGGACAGCAGGCTGAACACGGTCAGCATACCGAAATCCACGTGGAAATGCTCCCGACCGACAGTCAAAACAAACAAAACGTTGAGGATCGCGCTGCCAAGGATAGAAATGACAATCTTCAACACGTCAAAGATATTTGCGGAAGCAAACACCATTGTATATAACCCCAGCACCCCAAACAGCACAAGGGAAATGAGTACGTTCCCGAACGCCCAATAACAAACGCTGGCAGGGACGCCGACAGCGCCCTTCGTCGTCCAATACGCAAATATGGACGCCCCAAATATGCACAGTATGTCCGCCAACGGCAATAAAAGCCGCCAAATGTTTTTAGAATTCTCTTTCTTCATTTTTCATCCTTTTTTTGCGCAAATCCTTTCCCGAAAATGCGCAAAAACCGCCGCCTTAGGCATTCCCTAAAAGCGACCTTCTTTTGTTCATCACTTAAATTATACCACACTAAATCCCGTATGTCAATGCTTTTTGGGATTTTTTTCATTTGGCTTCATTCGCCCCGTTTATGCCGCAAACAACACCCCGCAAACAACGCGCCGCGGACGGGGAATTTTTTACAATTCCTTGACAACCTTCCTTTGCTATGCTATAATAGCATTGAATTTCTTGACCCATGGAAAAATTTTATCATAAAGGAGTTAAATTCTTATGAAAAAATGGCTCACGGCATTATGTCTTGTGGGAATCTTCGCGCTGGCTGGATGTCAGCTTCCAACCACGGATTCTTCGCCAAACGACCCAATCACCGTACATAAACACAAGGACGACAACGCCGACGGGGCTTGCGACGAATGTAACGCAAGCGTCCAAACCACCTTGCAGTTCTATTCCATCAACGACCTGCACGGGAAGTTTGAGGACACCTATTATAATATGGGCGTTGATGAAATGACGACATACCTTCGCAACGCGCAAACCGCCGACGAAAACACCGTCCTTCTGTCCGCAGGAGATATGTGGCAGGGCAGTGCCGAATCCAACTTCACCAAAGGCGGAATTATCGTCGATTGGATGAACGATTTGGGCTTTGAGGCGATGACGATGGGCAATCACGAGTTCGACTGGGGCGAAGCCTTTATCCAAACGAACGAAAAAGCCGCGCAATTCCCCTTCCTTGGTATCAACGTCTATGACAAAGACACCAACCAACGGGTAGAATACTGCCAGCCCTCCGTTATGATTGAACGAAGCGGCGTAAAAATCGGTTTGATCGGGGCGATCGGCGATTGCTATTCCTCTATCGCGGAAGAACAGGTACAAGGCGTGTATTTTAAGGTGGGCAACGCCTTGACGGATTTGGTAAAAGCGGAATCCGTCAAGCTTCGCAACGCGGGCGCGGACGTTATTGTTTATACTCTCCACGACGCGGAAAATTCGAACCCTTCCCATTACGACGTCGGGCTGTCCGACGGTTACGTCGATCTGGTGTTTGAAGGACATTCGCACACCGTCGTCAACGAAAAGGACGCCCACGGCGTTTGGCATTTGCAGGCGGGCGGTGACAACAGCGTCGGGCTGTCGCATGCGAAGCTGACCGTCAACATTTTGACGGGAAAAATCGACGTCCACCAAGCGGGCGTCATCCGTTCTAACACGTACGAAACCCTTACCGACGATCCCATCGTCGATACGCTGATGACAAAATACGCCGATCAACTGACCCAAACGTCACAGCAGCTGGGCTATAACGAAGCATACCGCGATTACGACGCGCTTGCCGCCTTTGCCGCGCGCAGTCTGTTCGAGGCAGGCATACAGCGTTGGGGGGAGGACGAAAAATACAAGGGCAGGATCGTTTTGGGCGGTGGCTATCTCAACGTGCGCAGCCCCTATTATCTCCCCGAAAAGGACGTGATTTACGGGGATATCTACACTTTGTTCCCCTTCGATAACAGAGTAACCCTTTGCGAAGTGCGCGGCAACCGACTGTTACAGCAGTTTATCAACAGCAACAATTATTATTGCTATTACGGCGCGGACGGGCAAGCAATCAAAAACAACGTCAATTACAACGAAACGTATTACGTTGTCGTCGATACCTATTGCGCGAACTATAACTTTAAAAATATGGGCTATTTGGATATTGTCGAATATTACGCGGAGGAGGATTTCTTTACCCGCGACGCCATCGCCCTGTATATACAAGCGGGCGGCTTAGGCAAACAGCCTCAAAAGCTCAACGCGACGATTGCGGAAATCCTTGCCATCGGCGAAACGCTGGAAGACAACGCCGAAACGACTGACAAATACACCGTTACGGGTACGATCGTTACCGACCCTACCCAGCCGTACGGCAATTATACGATCGAGGACGAGCACGGCGATCAGCTGTATATCTACGGCACCTACCTTGCGGACGGAACTCGCTATGATAAATTCACGGTGAAACCCGTAAAGGGAGATACCGTCACTTTGGAAGGCAAAATCAAAAAATACGTCAACAAAAGCGGAAAGGTCACCATCGAGATCATCGACGCCGTTTGGAAAAACAGCGACAATTCTTCGGGCGAAACGGACGGTAAAGAGGACGGGGACGATCCCGTCATCGAAACTTTGCTTTCTGTGTCCCTGCCCGACGAGTTCGGCGGAACGGGAATTTCAAAATACAACACGGGCAATTACGGCAGCTACACCGTCGATAACTATACAATCGAATATTACCGCGCGTATAAATCCTCGACGGATTGCCTGTTCACTTTGTTCCCCTACGTTGCCTCGCCGACGGACGGCAGCGCGGACGGCAGCGTTTATAACGTTTCCCCTATCTTCGGAATCAAAGAAATTGCTATCACCTATAAAAGCGAACGGGGGTCCGTTCTCTATACGGGGGATGACAGAATCGCGCAAATGACCGCCTACGCCCTCCCCGCCGCAACCTCCTTTACGACGGTGAAATTTTCCGTGGATACGGACAACTTTTTCAAGCTGGACAGCGGCGACGGGCAGTTGACCGTTCAGGCTCTTTCCGTAAACTATACGGGCGAGGTCGTTGCCTATCATTCGCAAAAAGCGAACGGGGGGTACGGCTATAACCGCTTGAACGCCGTAACGTTTAAAGGTACTCTTGTCGCGGGGCAAAGCTCCGTTTCCGTCCCCGTATCCGTGTCCTTCGACGGCGGGTCTTACACCGTTTTGCAAACGAAAACCTATACCTATTATACGTTAGAATACGTTGAGGCGCACCCCAACGTTGCGGACGAGGCGGCAATGCTCACCCCTAAGGACGTCGCGGCGTATTATTCGGCGTTTAAGCAATTCCCCGCCAACTATGCGGCAAAAAACTGCACGGGAAACAAATTTAAAACGGTCAAGGCGACGTTCGGCGACGATACCCGCTACGTTTCCAAATACGACCGCACGGACGGCTACGCAATGTACGTCCCCTATACCCTTGAAAATACGACGTATTACGAATTTGACATCGCTCTCGACGCGTCCTATTGGGAGGACGGCGAACGCGGGGTCGGCAGGGTCGTCGCATGGGAAAACGGCTGGGACTCCGAAGGGTACGACGACTCGCCCGTTTGCGTATATACGGACGACCATTACGCAACCTTCCAAGAATATATGAACACGGGCGCGTTCGGACGTCGGTTCGACGCGGAAAGAAGCCTTGTCTTTGTCCGCTGGACCCCTCCCAAAACGTACTCCGCTTCTTAAAAGAAAAAACGGATTTCTCTATTCTCAATAAAAACGAAAGCAGGACTTGCCAATACGCAGCCCTGCTTTTTTGCATTCGGTTTTTACTAAATTATACCGCGGGTTGTTCCACCGCTTCTCCCTTGTCCTTGTTCCGCGCGCGGATTTCCTTGGCGAGGGTCGCGGCGATACGCACCTCGTCATCCTCGCTGTCTTGCAGCTCTTGCCCCGCCATATCTATCTTTTCTTGCTTTTTATAATCAGAGCAGAGATATTTTTTCGTTTTATACCCGACCAACAGAGTCAAAAACGCGCTCACCGTCCCCTGCACCGCGCTATCGACAATGGTATCGACAAAGGGGATTTTCTTCGCTACGCCCGAAAAGAATTTCCCAAACACGTTAAACCAGTTTACGTTTTGCATTCCGTACGCGATCAACGCGCTGGACAACACCGTCGTATAGATACGGAACATCTTTGCAAAGCTGGGTCTGTACCCGTAAATCCCCACAATCTGCTTGACCAAGGAGAGGTTGACAAGCAACACGGACAGCCCGTCTATGCGATCGTTTTGAGAGATAGAGGTCGTCAAAAACGCCTTGCCTGCACTCCGCCAAATCAAGCCGTTGGCGCATTTTGCCACGTCGCCCGCGTACGCCGTCTTTAAGGCGGCTTTCAGCCCCGCTTTGTCCCCCTTCCTAAGCGCGCGGGAAATGTTGGCGGTATTTTCAGGGGTAACGTACCGAAACCGCACGTTTTTGGGGTCGTCGTTGTACGCAACCAACGCCGCCGCCACCCCTTTCAGGGCGCGATAATTTCTCTTTCGCGTTTCGTCAAACTTATCGGCGGTTACGTCCGTGATAAAATATTTTGCGCGCGCGATCTTCACCGTCGGACGGACGATAAACAGCAAAATCAGCACCGCCGTCACCGCCACCGCACCGTAGCCCAACCAGCGGTTGATTTGGAAACACACGTTGACGATATCCGCCATCGCCCCCACCACCAACAGCACCAGCACGGCAACGATCGCCACCAATAAAAAGAAGTACCGTTTTTCGTCCTTTTGTTTCAGCGCCGCCGAAATAGAATCAGCAAACGCCGCCTCCTCTGCCTTGCTGGGCAGAGTCTTTTTTTTCGGTTCTTCATATACCGTCAAGGTATCCTTTTCTTTTTTCATCCTTCGTGTCCTCTTTTTTCTTTCTCCCCCTTTCGGTAGAGTTATATTATATCATATCTTTTCACAAATTGCAACCCCCATTTTTTAAAAAATCCGTCCTTGTCGCGCAAACCTACTCAATCCCTTTTCCGTCGCCGCTTTCAGCCATTTTTTAAGCCCTCCTCGCCCACTTGACAAAACGGATTTTTTCTGTTATACTACTGATATATTATAAAAACCGCACGAGGCGGTTTTTGCAAGGAGTTCAAGCTATTATGATGGATTATACGAAAGCGGCGTTCAATCAGGTGCTTACCGATCTTAAAAAAGCGGCGCACGGGTTCAGCGTAACCATGAACGTCGCATATATCGCGTATTTGCTGTACGCATTAATTGCGGGGATGGGCAACCCAATCGTCAACGGCGTGTTGCTGGGGCTGACCTGCGCTTATTTCCTGTTTTTCCTTTGCGTCACTTCGTTTGGCAAAACCCCTGACGGAAAAGCGCTTTCGGACGGAGTAAAAGCTTTTTACAAATGGTGCAAACGGCTGATCAAGCTTTACACGCTGGGCGTGGCGGTGTACGGCATTTATACGGCGACGGCGCACGTAGAGCTGTTTTCCGTCCTTTTGACGGCATGTATGATTCTCTTTTGGGTGCTGGATATCGCCTTTGAACTGCTGGTAAAATACGCCACCGCGCGTATCAACCTTATTGTAGAGGGCATCAAAACGGACGTCGATAACGTCGTAAAACCCTTCCGCACCACGGGTAATTTCTTTAAAAAATTAGTGGGAAAAGAGGTCGAACCCGAAAAAGAACCTACCAAGCAGCGGCTGTTCCTCGACCAGCTGGTCGCCGAAAACAAAGAGCAGCGCGCCGCGGAAAAGGAGCAAAAAAAGCAGGAAGAAAAACTGTTCCGTTTGCAAAAACGGGAAGAAAAAAAGCTGGAAAAATTACAGCGTAAGGGGGGCTTTGCCGACCCCGAAGAAGAGTTTGCCTTTACGCAAACGCCCGATATTGTCGAAGAAGAAAGCGTAGCGGCTGAAACGCCCGCAGCGCTGAACAAAAAACAGCTGCGCGCGTTGAAAAAGCAAGAAAAAAAGGCGGCGAAATCGCTTGCCAAAGGACGGGACGAGTAACCATGAACGCCACCCTCCCCTCCCTGCGCATTTTCAGCGGCAACCTCTTAAAGCTGATTGCCGCCGCGGCGATGCTGATCGACCATATCGGCTTTATCTTCTTTCCCTATTCGCACGGGTGGATGCGGTGCGTGGGACGGCTCGCCTTTCCCTTATTCGCCTTTTTTATTGCGGAGGGCTGCCGTTATACCAAAAACAAAAGCCGATATTTTTGCCTGCTTGCAGGGCTTGCGATCCTCTGCCAAGTAGTTGTCCAGATCGTCCTGCCAGATACGGATATGATGTCTATTCTGATGACCTTTTCCGTTTCCGTGCTTTTAATTTACGCCCTGCAATACGTCAAGGCGTGCTTTGCAAACAAAGCCAACCCCCTGCTGTGCGCGACTGCGTGCGTTCTGTTTGTCGGCGGTGTAGTAGGCACCTATTTCATGATGCAATATTCCGTTTTCGATTACGGCTTTTGGGGCTGTATGACCCCCGTTTTCGCCTCTCTTTTAGATGTTAAACGGATACCTGCCCCCGCCTTTTTACAAAAAATAGACCTTCCTATCCTTCGCGCGCTGTGTATGCTGCCGCCCCTTTTATTTCTCGTCTTCGACGGCGGAATGCCACCCGCTTGGCAAGCGCATTCGCTGTTGGCGCTTGTGCTGCTTCTCTTTTACAGCGGCAAACGCGGAAAGTGGAAAATGAAGTACTTTTTCTATATTTTCTATCCCGCCCATCTTGTGGTTTTGTATGGGATTTCTTATTTCTTCTTTTAATTGCCTACGGCAACCGAGTTATAAAAAACCGCCCGACGGCGGTTTTTCTTTTTGTCGTTTTTTATTTCTTTTCGTCTAAAAAGGCGATAAAAGCAAGGACGCCTCTATAAATATCCTTGTACGCCTCTTCAAAATCCCTCGTCCACCACGGGTCGGCAACGTCCTCGTCCGCACCCGTAAAGGAAAGCAACTTTACGCACTTTTTTGCATTTTTCTCGCCGACGATTTGTTTGGCTCGGCGCACGTTGCTTTCGTCCATACACAAAAGATAGTCGTATAGTTCCCCGTCCGCTTTCGTCAGCAGCTTCGCACGCTTGCCCGCACAGGATATCCCCTTTTTTAAGAGCAAGCTTTTGACAGGCGCATATACGGGGTTGCCTACTCCGCCCCAAATCTCCTCGGAGGAAACGGCGGTGGAGGCTATGTCAAATTCCCCTGCCCGTCCCGCTTTTTCGACCAAATCCTTCATCAAAAATTCCGCCATCGGCGAACGGCAAATATTGCCGTGGCAAACGAACATCACCTTGTGCATTTTCGTCAATCCTCTTTAAATTGATATCGGTACAGCTCGGCATACAGTCCGTTCTCCTGCATAAGCTTTGCGTGATCTCCCCGTTCGGTGATCTTGCCGTCCGTGACGACGAGGATCTCGTCCGCGTTTTTGACGGTAGATAATCTGTGCGCCACCACCAACGTCGTCCTGCCTTTTGCCAGCTCGGAAAGGGCGGCTTGCACCTGCATTTCCGTCATATTGTCTAGCGCGCTGGTCGCCTCGTCCAAAATGAGGATAGGCGGGTTTTTTAAAAAGGCACGCGCAATCGAGATACGCTGTTTTTGTCCGCCCGACAGCTTTACGCCCCGTTCCCCGACCTCGGTATCGTACCCTTGCGGCAAGGACAACACAAAATCGTGTATGTTCGCCCGTTTCGCCGCCAAAATCATCTCTTCTTCGCTACTCTGCGGCGAGCCGTACAAAATATTCTCCCGCACGCTGCCCGCAAACAAAAAGACGTCCTGCGCCACAAACGCAATTTTAGAACGCAAATTTTCCGACGAAACGTCGTTGACGTCCGTCCCGCCAATCGTGATTTTTCCGCTGTCGCGCAAATAGAACCGCGGCAACAGATTGCAAATGGTCGTCTTACCGCCGCCCGACGAGCCGACAAGGGCAACCGTTTGCCCCTTTTTAACGGTAAAGGACACCCCTTTCAGCACCTCGCTATCCCCCCGTTCGGGATTTTTATACCCAAATACCACTCCGTCAAAGCAGATGTCCCCGTCCAATTCGCTCTCTACGGGGTTTTGCGGCTCGTACTCCGTAGGGGTATCCATCAGCTGACAAAACCGTTTAAAGCCCGTCATACCGTCTTGGATCTGTTCGAACAAAGTAACCAAAGTGCGCAAGGGGCCCAAGAGCATCGTGATATACAAAATATACGCCGTAAAATCGGGCAAGGTGATTTGTTTATAAAAGGCAAGCAAGCCGCCCGACACCAGCGCAACGAGGTACAAAAAGTCGTTAAACGCAGACATGCCCCCGTGAAAACCGCCCATCGCGCGATAGGCGCATTGTCTTGCTTGTTTAAATTTTCCATTAACAGAATCAAATTTTTCCCGTTCCGTTTCCTCCGCGCCGTACGCCTTCGTCACCCGCACCCCCGTCAGGGAAGATTCGATTTCGGCGTTCAGCGCCGCCACCTTCGCCCGCGAATCCTCAAACGCCAAATTCATTTTTTTGCGCGCCCGCGCAGCAAAAAACAGCATAAACGGGATATAGCAAAGGACGATCAGCGCCAGCCAACCGTTGATGGTACACAGCATCACCAACGCCCCCACGACGGAGATCATAGAGTTGAAAACGTCCTCAGGACCGTGGTGCGCCAGCTCTGACACTTCAAACAAATCGTTGACGATCCGCGACATCACGCTTCCCGTTTTGTTTTCGTCGAAAAAGGAAAAGGGCAACCGTTCGATATGGCGGAACAAATCCCGACGCATATCCCCTTGAATACGCACCCCCAGCACGTGCCCCCAATACCCGACGATAAAGGTCAGCACGCTTTTGACGGCGTAGATCGCCGCCATCACCAGCCCCCAAACAAGCAGCAACCGCAAATTTTGGTTGGGGACGTAATTGTTCATCATATTCCGCGCGATCATCGGATAAAACATATTGCAAACGGAAATCGTAAACGAACAGATTAGGTCTATGATAAACATCCGACGATGCGGCTTATAATACGCAAAAAACCGCTTGATAAATTTCATAACTCCTTATTTCCTCCCAAAGTAAGTGCTTTTCTATTCAATTATACCATATTCTCCGTATAAAATCAAGCGTACAAAAGAAAAACAGACGAGTCC
>JAZKXM010000130.1:0-4358 GCA_045611585.1 Candidatus Scatosoma sp.
ACTGAGTTCCTTGACCTCCCGTTAGGGGGAAAGTAATAAGTAATAAGTAAGAGTGAAAAAGTAAGGTAAATAAAAAGCGATATCAAAAGATAGAAAAATATCGTTGCGGGTCGCACCCGCCTCCCGTTAGGGGAAAAGTAAGAAGTAATAGGGAATAGTGAAAAAGTGAGGGGGATTTAAAGCGAGCGACTGTGATAGAAAAAAATGGGGGCTGGGAACCTTCCTGCGGGCATAGTGGAGCGCGGGGCGGCATAGGATAGTTACGGAAGAATTGTTTAGGAGGCTACGATGAAAAGATTTGGGTTCGCGATTATGGCGGCGGTGGTCGCTCTGTTGCCGTTATATGGGTGCGGGGGATGTGCGGGGGAACAAACCGCCGCGAAATATGAGATTGTTGCGGAGTTTTTGCCCGAAACGCAAACGGTGACGGGGACTTTGAAGCTGGAATACGTCAATCTTACCGATGAGGAGATTGGGGAGTTAAAATTTAATCTGTATCCAAATGCCTACCGCAAAGACGCCGTGTTTAAAGCCGTTGCGCCTGCCTATGAAAAAGAGGCGTATTACGACGGGGAAAGCTACGGGGAGATCGTTGTTAGTTCGGTCGTCGGCGGGACGGCGTGGGAGGTGTGCGGGGAGGATAAAAACCTGCTGTGCGTGGAGCTGGAACGCAGTTTGTTTTACGGAGATAAGGTGGTGGTCGATATTGGGTTTTCAACGAAGCTTGCCAACGTTATGCACCGATCGGGCGTGACGAAAAACGGGGTCAATTTTGGGATTTTTTATCCTATTCTTTGCGGGTTTAAAGATGGGGATTTTTTTGAGTGTGTGTATTATTCGGACGGGGATCCCTTTTATGCTGATTGCGCGGAGTTTCAAATGACCCTACTGTTGCCCCGTGAATACGTAGTGGCGACGGGTGGGGAAATTGTCAAGGAAAGGGCGCTGGAAAGTAAAAAAGAGCACACCGTGTACGCGACGAACGTGCGAGAGCTGGCGGTTTTTGCAAGTGAAAGCTTTGTCGCGAAACAGATAAAAACGCGGGGAAAAACGATTGAATATTGCTATTTTGACGGCGGAATGACGGAGGATTTGGTCGCCAAAAGGTTGGCGTTTATCAAGGATTGTTTTGCCTTTTACAGCAATTCTTTTGGGGAATATCCCTATCAAAAATTTTCCTTTATAGAAGGGGAGTTTTGTTATTCGGGGATGGAATATTGCGGTGCGGCGTTGGTTAGCCGCGGGTTGACGGACGGGGAATTTTTGCGGGTGGCGGCGCACGAGGTTGCCCATCAATGGTGGTATGCGGCGGTCGGCAGCGATCAAACCTTGAATGCGTGGCAAGACGAGGGCTTGGCTGAGTTTTCTGCGGCTTTGTTTTTTGACTCGAAGGCGGGGTACGGCTTGACGAGGGCGGGGATCGTGGACGAGGCGTTGAAAAATTATCGGGCATTCGTGCGGGTATATGGCGGGGCGTTCGGTGAGGCGGACGGGCGTATGACTAGGGCGTTGAGCGAATATTTGAGTGAATACGAATACCGTTCGGTATCCTATGACAAGGGCGTGGTGCTGTTTGACAGCTTGTATCGGAGCGTGGGTAAAAAACGGTTTTTTGACGCTTTGAAGGAATATTATCGGGCGAATTTATTTAAAATGGCGGATATATACGGGCTGATCGGCGCGTTTGAGAAGTCGGGGGTAGATGTCGGCGGGTTGGTGGAGAGCTTTGTAAGCGGAAAAGGGATTGTGTGAAATGTGCAGCGCAAAAAAATGTAAAAAACATAAAGAAAATGCTTGCAAAATTTTTTTTGCGGGCGTATAATAGAAATTGAAGTATGGTATGGGCGGTATCGCCTAAAATTGCGCCATGCGGAAAAGGAGATAGGTCTATTATGGACACGGTTCCAAACCGAAGTAGGATGACAACTCAAGAAATTCCGCTGGGCGTGGAAGAGAGAAACTAGACGAAGGATTTTGGGCGCGGCGTTGGCGCGCTGATAGGATAGATTTTTTGACGTTTCGTTTTATATCTTGGCGCACGGGCGGATTTCCCTGTGCGTTTTTTGCGCTCTTTTTCGCCGCTTTTTGGGCGGTGGGGGTGTAAAAACGCCTGCATTGAAGAAAAATAAGCAAAGGCGGTGTAAAACGAAATGATTAGATTTTACAAGACGGAAGAAAAACGGATCCTGCCGATTGAAGAATTTGAACATCGGTGCTGGATTGAGATGGTTGGACCCAGTGACGAGGATGTGGAGAACGTTTGCGAGGTTAGCGGGATCAGCGAAGAAATGCTGAAAGCGGCGCTGGACGAAGAGGAATCGGCTCGTGTGCAAGTAGATGACGACGTGACGATGTATATCGTTGACAGTCCTATGATGGTGGAAACGGAAGAGGGGGAGGATATTTATACTACCATTCCCGTTGCCGTGATTTACAACAACAAGTGTTTGGTGACCGTGTCCTTGAAGGAAAATCCCGTGCTGATGGGGTTCCGTATGAATCGGGCGGGCGTTTCGACGATGAAGCCTGTTGGATTCGTGCTGAACTTTATGCTGGAAAACGTGAAGCGGTTTTCCTATTTATTGAAACAGATTGATAAAAAGTCCTTACGTTTGCAAGCGGAGCTGCACAAATCTATGCGAAACCAAGAGCTGATCGAATTGCTGGGCTTGCAGGATTCGTTGGTTTATTTCTCGACGGCGTTGTCGGGGAATTCGTCCGTGTATGGACGGTTGTCGCGTTTGGAGTCGGTGCGGACGAACGAGGATTATCAGGACCTTTACGAGGACGTTTTGATTGAATCGAGGCAGGCGTCCGAGATGTGTTCGATCTATCGGGATATTTTAAAGACGACGATGGACGCGTTTAGTTCAGTGATTTCTAACAATCTGAATAACGTGGTAAAGCGGTTGACGATCATTACTATTTTGGTAGCGATCCCCACGCTGATTGCGGGGCTTTTGGGGATGAACGTTAAGTTGCCGTTTGGAATGCATCAAGATTCGGGCAGCGTTTGGGAGTTTTGGATTGTATTGGGCGTTTGCGTATTGTTGACGGTGATTTTTTCTATCGTTTTGGTGCGTATGACGGATAAGGTAAAGATTAGGACGCCCAAGCAGGCGAAAAAGAAGAGGAGGCGGAGCTGATGCCGTTATTGCAATATAAATGTCCAAAGTGCGGAAAGCGGTTTGACGAGCTGGTGAAATCACACCTTGATAAAGTGGTTTGTCCCGATTGCGGCGGGGAGACCGTTCGTGATTATGCGGGTACCATGTATTCGATGACAGGGAAATCGAGTGGGAAATGCTCGGGAAATTGCAAGACGTGCAGCGGGTGCAGATGATTTGGTTAAAAACGGCGAGAAGGATCGCCGTTTTTCCTTTCTTTAATACGTTTTTGTTGCGTTTCGTGCGGAGTGATTGGCAACGTGGGGGATTTTGGGAATTATTTACGCGCGCACGCGCACAATATATTATAGATAAAGCATATCATAAAAAGTGGGCTTTTTAGAGGCGGGAAGAAAATGGATTTCCAACAAAAAGAAAAAGCTTTCAGAAATTGAAAAAAGTTTAAAAAATTTTTAAAAATTAAAAAAAAATGCTTGACTTTATCTCCTATAAGTGTTATTATATTAAAGCTGTCGCACTTGAAGTGGCGGTCCTGACTCTGTAGAGGAAGGGAAGAAAAGAGAAGATTTACAACTGCATAGCAAAATAGTGTAAAGTTTTTTTTCTAAAAAAGGAAGAAAGACGAGTACGAAAGGCAAAATTTTCATATTTAAGAAAAGTAAAGCTAATTGGTTAATAAAGCACAAACGAAAGGACGATTTCAGGTCACCTTAAGTAACTGTGAAGAAGAAAACGATTAGCCGAGTAAGAAATATAGAATTTTTGAAGAAAAGACGAGTAGAAGAAAAGATCAAAAGATCAAGCTACGAAGGGCTTACGGAGAATGCCTTGGTACATGGCGCCGAAGAAGGACGTGACAAGCTGCGAAAAGCTGCGGGGAGGAGCAAATATCTAGGGATCCGCAGATATCCGAATGAGGGAACTCAGCACGGGTAAAACCGTGTTATCATATACTGAATAGATAGGTATATGAGGGGAACCCGGGGAACTGAAACATCTAAGTACCCGGAGGAAAAGAAAACAACAGTGATTCCGAGAGTAGTGGCGAGCGAAATCGGACCAGCCCAAACCGTAGGTAGTAATACTTACGGGGTAAGGACCGCAACAAAGCATCAGGATGGGTAGTCGAAGCAACTGGAAAGTTGCCGCAAAGAGGGTGAAACGCCCGTAGACGAAACCTTGATAGAGCGAGCGTAATCCGGAGTACGTCGGGACACGAGAAATCCAGAC
>JAZKXM010000131.1:0-17311 GCA_045611585.1 Candidatus Scatosoma sp.
GGTGGCTTCAAAGAGGTTGTTTTTTGCGGAGGAGTCCGTATCCAGATTCGCGCCGTTTTCGGCGTAATCGAGATATTCTTTGAGCAGTCTTGCGCCGACGGATTTTGAGCCTGAAAGGTCAAGATCGGTATGGTGCATGGAGGTTACCAGCTTTACGTTATATTTTGCCCGCGTAAAGGCTACGTTTAAGCGGCGTTCGCCCCCCTCGCGGTTGATCGGGCCGAAATTTAACAGCAGTTTTCCGTATGCGTCCTTGCCGTAAGCGACGCTGAAAATGATGGTGTCGCGTTCGTCACCCTGCACCGTTTCAAGGTTTTTGATAAAAAAGGGCTCCGCTTTGTCCGAACGGAAAAATTCTTCCTTGGACGGGTCTTTTTGCCTACGTTTGGAGATTAATCGGTCGATTAGATTTTGCTGCGAAATGCTGAACGCCACTACGCCCAAGCTGCGATTTGGGAACTGTTCGGCGTGCTGGAACACCATATCGACGATTTTTTCAGCCTCGGCGCGGTTGGTTTTTGTCGTTCGGTCGAAAATTCCGTCAACGTGAACGTAATCTACGCCGATCCCCGCCCTATCCGTTTGGGAGGACGGGAAGGTGACCAGCTCTCCGTCGTAAAAGTTTTTGTTGGAGAAGGCGATTAACGGCTCGAACCGACTGCGATAGTGCCAGCGCAACCTTCTTTGCGGGAAGGAGGTGGAGCAAAGGTCTAAGATGGATTCGAAATCGGTAACGTCCTCTATTTCCTCGTCCATATCCGCGTCGGCGGTGGCGTTGAAGAAGTTGCTGGGCGGCATTTGTTTGGAGTCGCCCACGACAATCAGCTGTTTTCCGCGATAAATTGCGCCTACGGCGTCTTGGGGGAAGATTTGCGACGCTTCGTCGAAGATGACGACGTCAAATTGGACGTTTGCGCTTAAATAGGTGCTGACGGAAAGGGGGGACATCAAAAAGCAGGGCTTTAACGTTTGCGCCAGCTCGCCAATCTCTGAAAGGAGCTGTCTGATTCCCTTTTGCTTACGCTTTTTCTCCCCTTCGCGGAGCAGAATGGAAAGGGCGCTGCCCGGTGCGACCATTTCCGTATTCGGTCTTTTTGTGGAAAGCTTTGCCTTGATTTTCGCTTTGTTAATCTCGAACTGCAAGGCGTCTTTTTCCTTGAATAACCGCACCGCTTCGTCGTGCGGGACGCGCGCTAAACCCAAAAGAAGGGGGGAGTCGTGTAAAACGGCATCTACCCATTGGGAATAGAACGCCTTTTTGTATGCGGTGACAATTTTGGCTTGGGGGACTTTGTGTTCGATAGCAAGATCGACGTATGCGCGCAAGCCAAGCGGGTGCAGACGCTGTAAAATCTTTACAAATTCGCACCAGTTGTCGATTTTGTCCGCGTTTTCATAGCAGCCCTCTATTTTTTCACACAACGCCTTTAACGGCAGGCTTGTAAGGTCGCATTCGGTCGGGTCGAAATAGGAAATTACCCGCGTTTCTTCCTCTTGGGTTTGTGAAAAAGCCCTTTCGTAATCTTGCGAAAGCTGAGCAAAAACAGGCTTTTGAGCCTCGAATTCCGCTTTGTTTAAAGACGCCAAGCGTTCAAACGAAACGCCCGTTGCTTGCAGGTCGGTTAAATTTTGTAACTCCGTTTCGCAACGCGAAAAATCAGTGGAAAGACCTGTATATGCCGAGCCGAGCAGTCCGCTGATTTCCTTTTGCAAACGGTCGAATTGCTTGCTGTTTTCCTGATAGTCTTGCAGGCGTTTTGCCGTTTTTAACGCCGCGTCGTAGGAGATTCGCTTGTCTGATTTGCTGCAAAGCTTTAAATCTCTTACGAGGGCTTTGTATTCGCGGCTGAACAGGCGGGAGAAGAAGCCGACGTACTGTTTGGAAAGTTTTTTATAGAGAAGGTTCCCGTCTAAATTATAAACGTCTTTGTCGAACTCGGCGTTTAAGAGGGTTTGTCTGTCGAGGACGGTTTTTGCCGTTTCGGACAGCTGTTTGACCGTTTCCAACGCCTTTTGGGCGGTGGCGGGGCGGAACAGAGGCGGCGTGATAAAGCCGCTGTCTTTGATAAGGTTAAACAGCTCGGCGGCGGTGTGAGATTCTTTTAACGAACGAATTTTTAAGCCGTAGCTGTCCTTTGCGGTTTGGGAAAGACTGTGCAGGGCTTGGCTGAGCTGCGAAAAGGCGAGTAAATTCTCTTTTGTTTGCAGTACTGCTGCATAAGAGCTGTCCTTTTGGCGGTAGCCGTACCAAACGTTTTCGTGATAATCGTACCCGATCGAGGGCAAATACCCCACGTAGGCGGAGAGAGCCGATTCTGCCTGATCTAAGTAGGCTTCGCCTTTATTTTTGACGTCCTTGACGACAAAGTGAAGGTCGGGTGCGTCGCGGCAAGCCGCCGCTTCGTCGTACAAGCCGTAGAGGGTTTTGTTGATGACGGGGCGGAGCTTGTGCAGTTCTTTTTCGTAGCCGTCCAGCTTGTCCTGCGCGTCCTTTTTGTTTTTCAGTTCCCTTTCCGCTTGGTCGGAAACGCCGCTTTTTTGCAGTTTTAAGGTGTGGCAAAGCTCGTCAATGACCTGTTTTTTGCTTGCTTTATGGCTGTGGAGTTCTAAACAAAATTCTTCCAAGCCTGCGGTTTTCAGCTTTTCGTACACCACGTTGAGTGCGGCTAATTTTTCGGACACGAACAGCACTTTTTTGTCGTTGACAAGACATTCTGCGATGATGTTGGTGATCGTTTGGCTTTTGCCTGTTCCTGGAGGGCCTTGAAGGACAAAGCTGGTGCCTTGTCTTGCCGTTTGGATTGCTTCCGATTGGCTGCAATCGGCATCTACAACGTTGTGAAGATCGGAAATGCCCGTACCAGGTATTTGTTCATTGGGGGTTTGGTTGAAATTTTCTACCTTTTCGCCCAACAGCGCAAGAAGATTTTTGTTTTTAGTGATTTTTTCTCCGTTTTCCTTTAAATCCTTATACATATTGATTTTTAAGAAGGAGAAAATGCCGATTTTACACTCGGTTGAGACCCGCCATTTTAACCTTGAAAGGAGGTCGTCTATTTTTGAAAAGTATGTCACGATCCCCTCGTCTTCGTCAAAATCGGGCAGCTTTATGCCGTATTCGTTTTGCAATTTAAAAGCAAACGTGGGGTTGACAAGGATTTCGTCCACGGCGACCTTTACATAGTAAGGCTCGACAGAGGATTCGTTTTCGATAGTGATCGGGGCAAGCAAAATGGGCGCGCGTAAAAACGTTTGCGAATTTTCCCGCTCGGTCCAATGGATAAAGCCAAACGCAAGATAGGCGATATTGACGCCCGTTTCTTCGATTGCCGATCTTGCTCGCTTGCTGATCGCCTTTAATGCGGCAATCGGTTTATTGATCGCGTTGTAGGTGAGGATTTGCGTTTTTTTCAGCTTTTGACCGTAGGCGATCAAATACTCCTGCTTGGAAAGGTAGCCGTTTCCAAACGGGGAATCCTCGTCTTCCTCTAATTTCGGGTCATATACCTCAAACGTTGCCGAGTGTTCTGCGCGGCTAAGCAGCATGGAAAAATGGGGGGAGAGAATCTCCACCGAGCCCATTTTTGCGTCCTTGAAATTAATCAGGTTGTTGCGTTTTCCCGTGTCTAACAAAAGGTCTGCCCATTTGTTTAACTTTTGTAAATGCATGGTTGTTATTTCCTTGTCTGTTTTTTCGTCGTTTGTCGGCGTTTTTACCGAGGGGAAAAGTTAGAAAAAAGTATGGGAGAGCGTTCCATACTTTTTTTGTTAAGGTTCTTTGAAAGAAGACGTTAAACGTCCTGCTGGGCGGTTTCGTCCTCTTCGTTTTGGTTGTCTTGTTCGTCCTCTTGCAACGTTTCGTCGGAAGCGTTTTGCAGGACTTCGAAAATCTTTTCAAGGACGGCGTCCTTGCCGTAGCCCGTTTCCGAGCTGGTGGCAAGCAGGTTGCCCGTGCCGAGATATAAGCTGGCGGCAATATTTTTGATTTGCTCTTTCAGCTTCATTTTGGAAAGCTTGTCCGCCTTTGTCAGCGTGACGGTAAACGGAATGGTGTGATAGTGTAAAAATTCGATCATCTGTTTATCGTCTTCGGTGGGGTTGTGTCGGCTGTCCGCCAGCATAAAAACGTGCGCGATATTTTCTTTGGCTTTGAAAAAATCGTCCAGCGTTTTTGCCCATTTTCCCTTTTCCGCTTTGGATACCCTCGCAAAGCCGTAGCCAGGGAGGTCGGCAAGGATAAAATCGCCAAAATCAAAATAATTGACAAGGCGGGTGCGCCCCGGCTCGCTGCTGGTTTTTGCCAGCTTTTTGCGGTTGGCAAGCATATTGATAAAGGAGCTTTTTCCTACGTTGGATTTTCCGCAAACGGCGATCATCGGCTTTGTCGGCGTGATAAATTGGCTTTTTGTTGCCGCGCTGGTGATAAACGTTGCGTTTTTAATTGTCAATTTTTCCATACGGTTTCTCCTTTAAAAAATACTTCGTCAAATACCTGTGTGGCTCATTTTGCAAAAGCGCCGTCGGTATTAGGGTTGTCCTCTACCATGGGAAGGCTTGTCTTTTTTGGCATTCGTTTTACTGATTTTTTCTTCGGTAAGGGGCGCATAGCGGATTTTTCTTCCCCTTGTCCGTCCTTATCAAACGGGGTGCGGAAGGCAAGTGCAAACACTTCTTCTACCCTTTTTACGGGATAGAAAGTAATGTCTTCACGAACAGCGGCGGGGATTTCTTCCACGTCGCGGCGGTTGCCGTCGGGAATGACTACGTTGCAGATCCCTACCCGTCTTGCCGCTAGCGCTTTTTCCTTTAAGCCGCCGATAGGCAAAACCTTGCCGCGTAAGGTGATTTCGCCCGTCATTGCGATATCGTGACGGACTTCTTTGCCCGTAAATGCGGACAACATTGCCGTTGCCATCGTGATCCCTGCGCTGGGCCCGTCCTTGGGGGTTGCCCCTTCGGGGACGTGGACGTGCAGGTCAAATTTTGTAAACGCTTCCTCGTCAATGCCGTACTGTTTGGCGTTGGCGCGGATAAAGGTGAGGGCGGCTTGCGCCGATTCCTTCATGACGTCCCCTAATTTACCCGTCAGTTTCAGCTCTCCCTTGCCTGCGTACAGCGCCGCTTCTACGGTGAGGGTAGTGCCGCCCACAGCCGTCCAAGCAAGCCCCGTTACCGCCCCAACCTCGTCCGTAAGCTCCGCTTCGTCAACGGTGTATCTGGGCGCGCCTAAGAGGGTGAGGACTCGTTTTTTATCCACCTTTACGCAAGGCAAGCTGCGGTTATCAGCATATTCGACGGCGATTTTGCGTACGATACTGCCCACCGTTCGTTCCAGCGTTCTTACGCCAGCCTCGCGGGTGTAGCCCTCGATTGCCGCGCGTAAGCCGTCGGCGGTGAATTTTACGTTCTTTTCCGTTAAGCCGTTGGCTTTTAACTGCTTGGGGACAAGGTAACGCTTTGCGATTTCCGTCTTTTCTTCCAAGGTATAGCCTGTCAGCTCGATCGTTTCCATTCTGTCCCGTAAGGGGCCCGGAATGGTATCTAAGCTGTTTGCCGTCGTGATAAACATGACTTTGCTTAAATCGTACGGCAACTCCAAATACCGATCGCGGAAGGTGTCGTTTTGTTCGGGGTCTAAAACCTCCAACAACGCGGACGCGGGGTCGCCGCGCATATCCGACGAGATTTTGTCGATTTCGTCCAGCAAAAATACAGGATTGACAGAGCCTGCGTTTTTCATTCCGTATAAAACTCGCCCCGGCATTGCGCCGATATAGGTGCGCCTATGGCCGCGAATTTCCGCTTCGTCCTTTACCCCGCCCAAGCTCATACGGACGAATTTTCTGCCAAGCGCACGCGCGATAGAGCTTGCGATACTCGTTTTGCCGACGCCAGGGGGGCCGACAAGGCAAAGAATGGGCGCTTTCATACTGTTTGTCAGCTTTAAAACGGCAAGATATTCGGTGATGCGGCGTTTGATTTTTTCCAAACCGTAATGGTCCGCTTCCAGCACCTTTACGCAGTCGGTCAGTTTTTCCGTGTCCTGCGTTTCCTCCGTCCAAGGCAGCTCTAACACCTGATCCAAATAGGCGGTGATCACCGTATATTCGGGGGAGGTGGGGTTCATTTTGGACATTCGATCCAGCTCTTTTAAGCATTTTTTCTCCACCTCGTCAGGGAGCTTTTTATTTTTGATTTTTTCCCGATATTCGTCCTCTTCCTTCATATCGTCGCCTAGCTCGGTATGAATGGCTTTCAGCTGCTCGCGCAGGAAATATTCCTTTTGCGATTTGTCGATATTTTGACGGACGGCGGAAGAAATTTTGCGTTCGATTTTGGAAATTTCCAGCTCGTCGTTTAAACAGCGTTCAAACAGCTTTAACCGTTCTACCGTGCGGCGTTCGGCAAGGATTTTTTGCTTGACGTCCAAGCGCACGCGCATACTGTTTAACGCGACGTCGATATATTCGTCTGCGGTTTTGGTTCGGTCAAGCTTACTTAAAGTTTCTTTCGGAAATTTTCCGTCCGTCGAAAGCACGTCTTTTAAAAGCTCTTTCGCGGCGCGAAGATACGCCTCTTCCAGCACTTCGTCGCCGTGGACGGATAAGAGTTCTTCCGCAACCGAATAGAAACAGCCGTCCTGCACGCTGACTGTGCGCGCCTTGGCGCGATAAAGCCCCTCGGCGGACACGCGAACAACGCCGCCGGGGAGGTTTGCAAGCTGCTTAATGCGCGCTACGCAGCCCACCTCGTACAGATCGTCTGCGGTTACTTCCTCTTTATCCGCCGTTTTTTGCGACAGCAGGAAAAAGAGCTTGTCCGCGGAGCTTGCCGCGCGCTCGATTGCTTTTAAAGTGATAGCCCTGCCCACCTCGAAGGTGATCGTCGTGTTGGGAAACGCCACTTTGCCGCGCAAGGCGACGGTGGGGAGGACGTTTGTTCTGATAATTTCTTGTTCCATATAATTTTCCATATATATTTTATAACCCGAATTTTATATTTTAAAACGCCCCGCGTAAGGAAAGCGGGGCGTTGGAACTTTTCGGAAAATCAATCGTCGTTGTCCGCAGGCGAATCGGAATCCTCTACGGGATCAGCATAATCGCCATAGCTATAATAATGCTTATATCCGCCGTACATCTTGCCCGTAGGCGCGCGGTAATCGTTGACGATTAAGCCAAGCACGTTTACCTTTGCAAAGGAAAGGGTCTGCAAGGATTTTTGAATGTCCGAAACGTAGGACACGAGGTGGCGGCAAACAAGCACGCAGCCGTCCATATACGGAGCCATTGCGATCGCGTCCGATACAACCAGCACGGGAGGCGTGTCGAAGATGACGTAGTCGAATCTCGTTTTTAATTCCTCTACCAAAGCCTGCATATGTTCGCTTTCCAACAGCTCGTAAGGGCGAGGGGAATGGGTGCCGCAAGGGATCACGAAAAGATTTTCGTTGACGTCGGACACCTTCAAAACGTCCTCTAATTTTGCCTGACCCGACAAATAATCGGAAAGACCGGGGGTGGAGCGACGGTGGAAATATCTTCCTACGCGCCCTTTACGGATATCCGCGTCGATTAAAACTACCTTTGCGTCAGACTGCGCAAACATCAACGCAAGGTTGGTGACGACCGTCGTTTTTCCGTCCTCGGGGAAGGAAGACGTCGCCATTACCGCAACGCCCTTTTCGCTCTTTCTTGCAACGGATACGGAAAGGGACGCTTTCAGGTTGCGGAACGCTTCCATTACGTCGAAGGGGGTCTTTTCGTTTAACAGATATTCCTTTCGGGTGCTTTTGTGCGTTTTAGAATTCTTTTTAAGCCGTTTAGCTCTTAAACGGGCGGAATATTTTGAAAATACGCTCATTTTTGTTCCTCCGTTTTCGCTTGATCGGTCGTGGACTGGTTATCCGAACGGGCATAGCTGAATTTTGTCATGCCTTCGATGGTGGGGATAACGCCCAAGACGGGAATATTGAATTTTCTGGAAATTAAATCGTAATCGCGCAAGCGCTTGTCCGATCTATCTATGATAACGACGATCACGCAGGCAACGACCAGCGCCGCAAGCCCCAAGATGGCGGCGTATTTGATCATTGTCGTCAACGCGTAGTTTTCGTTGGTGAGGTGGATTTCGTCCAAGACGGTGATGGAGCTGCAGCTGGTGCCGTCATACCCAGAGGGTACCATCATGTTCGCTTCCACGTATTCGGGAACTTCCGTTTTGATACTCTTTAAAAGGTCGATGGCGAACTGCTCGTTTTCGTCGCCCAGCACGGACACCTCGACGTAGATAAAGGAACGCGCAAGGTCGCTGGTGTTGCTGGTTGCTTCGCTTGCCAAAAGATAGGAAAAGGTCATCGACTTTTTCACTTTTTTCAAAAGCTTGGCGTACTCCTTCGAGATGGTGCCGTCCGCGTCGAGTTTTTCCACCTTGTATTTGTCAGGCAAGCCGCCCTCTGCTTCCGTTTGCTGAATCAAGGATTCGGCAAAGCTTTCCGAGCTCATCAGCTTGATGATGTTGTCCATGACGTTTTTGCCGTACGCGCCGTAAACGGCGTTGGTGCTTTCGCCTGAAACGGTCCCCGACGGCTTGGTGGGGGTTACGTAAAATTCTAGATTGGTGCCGTAATAATGCACCCCGTACGTCCGTACGAACCCGATCGCGACGCCGCCGATGCAACCGACCAAAAGAATGAGGAATAAAATCTTCCACTTTGCAAGCAAAGCCCGAAGAATATCCATCAAACTTAATTCTTTTTCGGTTTGAACTTCTTCTTGCATAAAAATCTCCTTATTGCAATACTGCAATTCGTTTGGATCGCTTCGGCTTTGCCGCCAAAAGGATCCGTTTGTTTGGGAAAAGGTCCCAAACGGTCTTTCTTTGGTTATTATATCATCTTTCCGCTTAGATGTAAAGCGTTTTGAACAAATTGACCTATCAATTTACTTGATTGACGGGAATGAGCGGCTGGCTAACGTCCGTTTGCGGTCAAACAAGGCGTTTGGCGGAGAAAGTTTAGCGGTTGGCGAAGCCTAACGTATTTTACAAAACAGTTTAGCGTTTGGTCGCCGAGCGTTCGATAAAAATGATAACGACGCAGGCGGTGACGAGTGCCGTCAAGCCGCTGATAAAGCCGTATTTAACCATCGTATTCCGCTGATAATTGGGGTTTAATAAACGGATTTCGTCCAAAACGGTCGTGGGGCTGCAGCTGGTGCCGTCGTAACCTGAAGGAACCATCATGTTCGCGCTGACGTATTTCGGCACTCCTTTTTTGATACTTTTTAAGATATCGACGGCAAACTGCTTGTTTTCGTCGCCGCAAACGGAAATGCGAATGTAGATAAAGGAACGCGCGACGGTGTTGCTGGTTGCGGAGGTTGCGTCCTCGTCAGGCACCGAATAGGCGAACGTGATAGAATTTTTCACCTTCAACAAAAGGCTGGCGTACGCCGCGGAAATGGAGCCGTCCTCGTTGTATTTTGCCACTTTGTATTTATCGGGTAATCCGCCCTCTTCTTCCGTTTGCTGAATCAAGGATTCGGCAAAGCTTTCCGAGCTCATCAGCTTGATGATGTTGTCCATGACGCTTTTGTTATACGCGCCGTAAACAGCGGTGGAGTTTTCGCCCGAAACGGTCCCCGAAGGTTTGGTGGGCGTTACGTAAAAATCCAAATAGGACCCGTAATAATTTTTACCGTGCGTTTTCACAAACCCGACTGCCGCCCCGCCGATGCAGGCGAGCAATACGACTAAAATCAAGATTTTCCACTTTGCCAAAATAGTGCGAAAAATGTCGGTCAAACTCCATTCGTTGTCCGGACGAGTTTCTTGTTGCATAAATTATACCCCTTTTTTGATCATATAATGCGAGCGTCTAATAAAATTGTTTTCCTTAAATTCTTCCTCAAAAAAGCGTATTTTCCCTATGGGAAAAAATAATAAAAAGACACTCTTTGAGTATTATAACATTTTCGCGAGAGAAAGTAAAGCGTTTTAAGCGGAAAGACGGGAAAACCGTGCAGAGAAAAAAAGGAAATGGCGGCGGGTGGGGTCTTGCGGCGGTCTTGTCACGGGAAAGCCCCGTCAAGCCCTTGACAGTTTTTTATAAATATGCTATAATAAGTTGGATTTTAAGAAAAATCGTTGAAAAAGTTTTCGGTTTATACCAAACGGACGAAAGTTTAATCATTTTTCATCGTCTTATAATCGTTTTTAAGGAGGGAGTTATGCGGCAATTGTTGCAAGAGACGACGGCGTACAAGCTGTTGCGGTCTGAACGGGATAAAAATAGGCTGCACCACGCGTATCTTCTTCTTTTGGACGACGCGAGAAATTTGGGATTTGCCTTAAAAACCTTTGCAAAAGTGCTGTTTTCTTGCGAAACGGAGGGGGCAGGTACGCGGCGAATCTCTACATTGATTGACGAAGGAAAGTTTGCGGACTGTCACGAATATCCCAAAACGGACAAAAAATTTACCGTTGCCGAGGCGGAGCGGGTGCTGGAAGAAATTTCCTTAAAGCCCGTCGAGGGGGATAAAAAAGTCTTTATCGTGTCCGATTTTGCAGAGGCGACTCCGCAGGCGCAAAACAAGCTGTTGAAAATTTTGGAAGAACCGCCTGAGGGAGTGTTTTTTCTGATTGGCGCGACCGTTGTTTATCCCATTTTGCCAACGGTTTTATCGAGGACGGAAAAGCTGGAAATTTTGCCCTTCGACGTGGGGCAAGTGACCGATTGTTTGGTGCGCTTGTACGAACATGACGAACGGTTTACCTCGCGCGATCTTTCCCTGTGCGGCGCGGCATCGGGCGGCAGCGTGGGCAACGCGCAAAACGTGTTAGAGGGCGGCTATTACCGTCAGTTGACGCAATCGGCGTTCGATTTGGCGTTATCGACCCCCTTTCAGTTGCCCGTAAACGTGAAAAAGATTGCCGAAATAAAATATAAAAAGGAATTTTTGTCCCTGCTTCGGCTGATTTTTAGAGACGCTTTGATTGTTAAGACGACGCAGATCAACGGCGTTAGTCCGTTTGGAAAAATGTCTAAGCGGGTGGAAAAATATTTGCTGCTGAGATCGGAAAAGGAAAACGTCGAACGGGTGTCGAAAACGTACGGTTTAAACGCGTTGCTGTTTGCCCAAGAGGCGATTTCTGCTGCGGAAAAGGAAATATTTTTTAATGCCGCCTTTTCGCAATGTATGCAGCTTTTGATGTCGAAAATCATGATAAAAAATGCCGAATAATCCCCCTTCGTTTCGTACCTGGGTGGGTCAAATTGGCATTTGGCGGCGTTTATCGCCGCAGATAAAGATAAAATAAAGCATATCCCCGACGGTGACGGTCGGGAAAGGAAAAATTATGGTAAAAGTTGTTGTTATTAAATTTAAATCAGGCGGGAAATTATACTATTTCGCGCCGAAAGAGGGAGAGGTGTATGAAAGAAATCAACCCGTCGTGGTGGAAACGGCGCGCGGGCTGGAATATGCGTGGGTGGCGTATCCCGAACGAATGGTCCCCGACGACGAGATTGTTCCCCCGTTGAAGCCGATTATTCGTATCGCTACGCAAAAGGACAGAGATTTTTACGCGTCCTGTCAAGAAAAGCGACCCAACGCCATTCAGGTTTGCAAGGAAAAAATTGTTGCGCATGGGTTGGAGATGAAGCTGGTCGATTGCGAATACGCTTTCGACGGCACAAAGATCGTTTTTTATTTCACCTCTGCGGGGCGGGTTGACTTCCGCGAGCTGGTAAAAGATCTTGCCTCTACCTTCCACACCCGTATTGAGCTGCGGCAAGTGGGAACGCGGGACGAAACGAAGTATTTGGGTGGAATTGCGCCCTGCGGGCGTATCTGCTGTTGCGCAGGGAATATGCCCGAATTTAAGAAGGTGAGTATCAAAATGGCGAAAACACAAGGGCTTTCCCTCAACCCCGGGAAAATAAGCGGGCTGTGCGGGCGGCTGATGTGCTGTTTGAGCTATGAAAGCGAATATTATGCGGACGCATATAAGAAGATGCCCAAAGTAGGCTCGGAAGTAGGTACGCCCGAAGGGCGGGGAACGGTTGCCTCCGTCAATATGCTGAAAATGCAGGTGAAGGTGAAGATCGACGACAAGAACGGCGGATTGATTTTTAAAGATTTCCCCGTCGAGGAAGTGCGTTTTAAAAAGAACAATCAGCCCGAAAAGGAAAGCAAAGAGGACGAATCGGACGAGCTGCCGAACGATTGAGAAGGCGGTTTTCATACAAAACAGAAAGACAAACCCCTCGCGGAACACCGCGAGGGGTAATTTTATTTTTAAAAAGATTAACTTGCTTTTTTGTAAACGATCGTCGGGGTTTTGCCTTCCGTCAAGCATTCTTTTGTTACGACGACCTCTTCGACGTTTTCTTCGGAAGGGATCTTGTACATAACCTCCGTCATAACTCCTTCAATAATCGTTCGCAAGCCGCGCGCGCCCGTCTTTAAACGGATTGCCGTTTGTGCGATCTCGCGGACGGCGTCCTCTTCCACCGTCAATTTTACGCCGTCATAGCCGACCAGCTTTTGGTATTGCTTGATGATGGCGTTTTTGGGCTCGGTCAAAATCTTGACAAGCGCCGTTTCGTCCAACGGGTCAAGATTGACAACGATGGGCAATCTGCCAACAAATTCGGGAATTAATCCAAATTTCGTCAAATCCTGAGGCTTTACGTCGTCCAAAACGGAATAATCCGCTTCGTTTTCCCCCAGCTTTACCTTGCCGCCAAAGCCCAGCGTGGTGTCGTCCTTGCGGGAAGAAACGATTTTATCCAGCCCCACGAACGCCCCGCCGCAAATGAACAAAATGTTGGTGGTGTCAAGGCGCAAACATTCCTGATTGGGGTGCTTTCTGCCGCCCTGCGGAGGTACGTTTGCCACCGTGCTTTCGATAATTTTCAAAAGCGCCTGCTGTACCCCTTCCCCCGAAACGTCGCGGGTGATAGAAACGTTTTCGCTCTTTCTTGAAATTTTGTCAATTTCGTCGATATAGATGATGCCGCGTTGCGCGCGTTCGATATCGTAATCGGCGTTTTGGATGAGCTTTAAGAGGATATTTTCGACGTCCTCGCCGACATAGCCCGCTTCCGTCAAGGTGGTGGCGTCCGCCGTTGCAAAGGGTACGTTTAAGATTTTTGCAAGCGTCCTTGCGAGCAAGGTTTTGCCGCTGCCCGTCGGGCCGAGCAACAGAACATTACTCTTTTCGATTTCTACCTCGTCGTCCGTCTTTTTGCCTTTGACGGCGTTGATACGCTTATAATGATTGTACACCGCGACGGACAAAACGCGCTTCGCCTTGTCCTGACCGATAATATATTTGTCTAATTCTTCCTTTAATTCGGCGGGCTTTTTGAGTGGCACGCTTTCCGCCGAGGAGGTTTTCGTTTGCATTTCGTCCATCATAGACTTGCAAATTTCTACGCACTCGTCGCAGATAAACACTCCGTCGGGGCCTGCAATCAGGCTTTTAGTGTCCGTTTTTGCCTTGCCGCAAAAGGAACAATGATGTTCGTTATTTGCCATTTGTTCTCTCCGTAATGTTTAGTTTGCCGCCCGAACGGAAAATTATCCGTAGGGGCGAAAAAAGGAAAAATACCGCGCAAAACCAAGCGGCTTTGCGCGATCTGATCTATCCGTTGCGGGAAAATTATCTTCTGACGAAAACTCTGTCGATCAGCCCGTAAATACGCGCCTCTTCCGCGGACATATAAAAATCTCTGTCCGTGTCCCGTTCGATCGTCGCAAGATCTCTGCCCGTGTTTTCGGACAGGATTCTGTTCATTTTCGCCTTCGTGCGCAAGATATGCTCCGCCTGAATTTTGATATCGCTTGCCTGACCCTGCGCGCCGCCAAGGGGCTGATGGATCATAATTTCCGAATTGGGCAACGCAAACCGCTTGCCGCGCGCCCCGCTGGACAGCAAAAACGCGCCCATGCTTGCCGCCAAGCCGATGCAGATGGTGGATACGTCACACTTGATATAATTCATTGTGTCGTAGATCGCCATACCTGCCGTGACCGATCCGCCGGGGGAGTTGATATACAGGCTGATATCCTTCGTGGGGTCTTTTCCTTCCAGATAAATGAGCTGCGCGACCACCGTATTTGCCGTAGCGTCGTCTATCTCGCCGCTTAAAAAGATGATACGGTCCTCTAACAAGCGGGAGTATAAATCATACGAGCGTTCGCCCGTTGACGTGCGCTCTACAACGTAGGGCACGAGAACGTTTTTTTCCATTATTTGGATTCCTCCACATACATTTCGTTGTTTTCTTTTAAGAAGTTGAAAAGCTTGGTGATGATGATATCGCTGCTGATATAGTCGATTTGGCGGGGATCCATGTTCTTCTTGTATTCTTCCGCCGTCTTTTCTACGCTTGCAGCCTGCTCTGCGATCTTCGCATCTACTTCTTCTTCCGTTGCTTCGATATTTTCCGCTTTGATAAGCTCGGAAATGATCAGCTGGCTCTTGACGTTCTTTTCCGCTTGTTCAGCGTAGTTCTTTCTGAAATCTTCGTTCGTTACCTTCAAGAAGTTGAGGTAATCTTCCAGCTTCAAGCCCTGATACATCAGCTGATATTCGAATTTCTGAACGAGGTTGTCGATTTCTCTTTCGATCATCGCCTGAGGGATTTCTACCTCCGTGTTTGCTGCGATCGCTTCCAGAATGCTGTTTTCCGTCGCGTCGTTTGCACGGCGTTCCGCTTGCTTTAACAATCTTTCTTTCGTCTTTTCCTTGTACGCTTCAATCGTTTCGCTGCCCGTCGCGTCTTTGATGAATTCGTCCGTAAGCTCGGGCAATTCTTTGCCTTGCAAGGAGTTCAATTTCACCGCGAATACAGCCGCTTTGCCTTTGAGAGCTTCCGCTTGATAATTTTCGGGGAAGGTCACGTTGACGTCCTTTTCTTCGCCGACGTTCATACCCACGACTTGGTCTTCAAAGCCGGGGATAAATTGGCCGCTGCCGAGCGTCAGATCGAAACCTTCCGCTTCGCCGCCTTCAAATTTTACGCCGTCAACCGTACCGACAAAGTCGATATTGGCAACGTCGCCGTTTTCAGCCGCTCTGCCTTCCACGGGTACCTTGCGGGAGTTTCTTTCGCGGACGCGTTCAAGCTCTGCATCCACCTCTTCGTCCTTAACATTATACGCGAACTGTTGAATTTTCATACCCTTGTAAGAGGAAATTTTTACCTCCGGTCTTACGGGTACGACCGCAACAAGGTCAACGCCTTCGTCGGAAAGATTTTCAACCGATACGTCGGGATCGCCGACAACCGTGAATTTCTTTGCCGATTTTTCGATGACGGAGCCGTAATTTTCGCTGAACAGAAGGTTGAGCGCGTCTTCGTAGAACACTCCTTTTCCGTAAACGTTTTCAATGACGTTTTTGGGTGCTTTGCCTTTACGGAATCCGTTTACGGCAAACTTGCCTCTGATTTGGAGGTACGCTTTGTTTTGCGCTTCCTTCCATTCTTCCGCGTCAAATTTCAAAGTGATCTTGACGGTGCTTTTTTCTGCTGCTTTGGTTGTGTACTTCATAGTATTTTCTCTCCTGAATGAATACTGATTTTTATTTTTTTGGCTTACAAAGTTGGAAAAACCGACTCTGCAAGCTACATTTTACCATATTTATAAAAGAAAAGAAAGCGTTTTTGTTTACAATTTCGGAAATTTACGCTATAATTTATTTGAAACTTGTTTGAAACTTGTCAAAAAAAGTATTTTTCCGAATGGGAAAGGAGGACGTATGCCGCAGGACGCTTTTCATATCCGTCGCTTAGCCAAGGAATTGCACGAAAAACTGGTTGGAGGAAAGGTCAACCGCATTTCGCAGGTGGATAAGGACGAGCTTACCTTTATTATATACACTGGAAAAGGCACGGTTAAACTGATTTTAAGCACAAATGCGTCAAATGCTCGTGTTTGTTTGTCGGCGGTGGAAAAAGAACCTGCCCCCCAAGCGCCGAATTTTTGTATGCTACTTCGCAAACACCTGCAAGGCGCGGAAATTTTGGAAATCAAACAGCATGAGTTTGAGAGAATTATCGAAATTACCTTACATTGTACGACGGATTTTTCGGAGTGCGACCGCGTTTTGCGGTGCGAGCTGATGGGGAAATATTCGAACATTTTGTTGACGGAAAAAGAGGTCATCTTGGGGGCGTTAAAGACGGGAAGCTTGGAGGATAACACTCATCGAATATTATTTTCGGGCGCGAAATATAAATACCCTGAGCCGCAGGACAAGGCGTGTCCTTTGGACGAGGATGAGGTTTTGGCAAGGATTGCGCCCTTTTTTGGCGTTGGGGAACGCTCGGACGATGCTTTGGCAAGCTTTTTGTTTGAAAACGTGGCGGGGTTTGCCGCCTCTACGGCGCGCGAGGCGATGAAAATTTATCGGGAAAGAATATGCCGCGAACGGGCTTTTGGAGAGGGTTCGGCGGCGGATTTTGCCGCGTTTATCGCGGATTTTTGCGAAAATTATCCCGTTGCGCCCTGTTTGGTGGGCGAAGGAAAATCGGCGGACTTTTTCGCCTTTTCGGTGGCGGGAGGCAGGGCGTACCCCACTCTTTGCGAGGCGGAGGACGCTTTTTACACGGCGCGGGAGAGCAAGAAGGGGTTTGACGATAAAAAGCGAAAGCTGGAAAACACGGCGCGGGCGTGGCGGAAAAAGCTGGCGAAAAAATTGCAGGATACCTTCGATCGGCTGAAAGAAGCGGACGGCGCGGAGGAAAATAAAATGAAAGGCGAGCTGCTGACCGCCAACCTTTACCGCATTCAAAAAGGGGATAAATTTGTGGAGCTGGAAAATTGGTATTCGCCCGAGTGCGAGAGGGTGAAAATTGCATTAGACTCAACCCTGCCCCCCGCAAAAAATGCGCAAAGGTATTTTAAGATATACAATAAGCAAAAGCGGACGAGGGAAATTTTGACCCCCATGTTAGAGCGGGAGGAGGGTGAAATTGCCTACGCGGACAGCGTGCTTTCTTCCATTTCGCTTGCCGAAACTGCCGAGGATATGAAGGAGATCGAGGCGGAGCTGACGGCGATAGGACTTCTTCGCGTGCCTAAGGAACGGGCGGGCGGCAAGAAAAAAGCGGATCCCCCCTTCCGAGAATTTTGGGTGCAAGGGTTCCGTATTTTATCGGGTAGAAATAATTTACAAAACGATCGGCTAGTCAAAAACGCCGCTCCGCGCGATCTTTGGCTGCATACCCAAAAATACCACTCCTCCCACGTTGTGGTGGAAACGGACGGGCGGGAGATCCCCCCTGCCGTTTTAGAGG
>JAZKXM010000132.1:0-7511 GCA_045611585.1 Candidatus Scatosoma sp.
CGAGCAATTTTTGCGCGCCCGTTTGGTCAAGGATTACGCGCGAATCGACGTCGGACGCAACCGCAAACGCGATACGGGTAGGCAGGTTGCCCTTTATAACGCCTGTAATGACGTCCGCGGAGGGACGTTGGGTCGCGACGATCAAATGAATCCCCGCCGCACGCGCCTTTTGCGTGAGGTTTTGGATTCTGTCTTCGATCTCCTTCTTCGCCGCCAACATCAAATCGGCAAGCTCGTCAATGATAATGACGATCTTGGGCAGCTTTTCTTCCCCTTCTTTGAGGTGAGAGTTGTATTCGTCAATGTTGACGACGTACGTACCCGCACGGCTCATTTGCTCGAACAGAGCGTAACGGCGGTTCATTTCACCGATCGCCCAGTTAAGACTTTGCACCGCTTTGCCGACCTCGGTAATGATTTCGTTAATCATCAAATGGGGCAAGTTGTTATACAAAACGAATTCCGTCTTTTTCGGGTCGATGAGAATCAATCGCAGCTCCGCAGGGGAATATTTGCTGATCAAGCTGATAATCAACGAGCCTAAAAATACGCTTTTACCCGAACCGGACGACCCCGCCACCAAAAGGTGGATCATCTTACAGATATCCCCGTAAACCTTACGGTTGCCGACGTCCTTACCCATCGCAAACATCAGCGACGAAGGCTTTGCATTGACAAACGAATCCCCCGTCAGCATACAGCCCAGCTGAACGAATTGACGGTTTCGGTTGGGAACTTCGATACTCACCGCGCCGTCCTCAAAGTTTGGATAAATGTTCACCCCTGCCTTCGCCTGCAAGGTAAGCGCAATTTCTTGATCGAGCGCCACCACCTTTCTAGCGGGAATGTTGCGGGGAACGACTACGTTATATCTCGTAACCGTAGGTCCAAACGTAACGGAGGATACGGTTGCGTCATTTACCTTAAAATAACCCAAAGTTTCGACAATCAAAGACTTTGTCTTTGCCACCTCCACTTCGTTGGCGTCGGGCATAACGTCGCGACAATCGAAATAATCCAAAGGCACGCGCGTATAAGGTCTAATAACGCGAGGCTTGGGCGGGGGCGGAGGGGGTTCTGCCTTCTTCGTCGCAGGCGCGGGCGGATCTATGCGAACGGGAACAAGAGGTTCGTCCTCCTCTTCCTCGACAAATCCAAATCTGCCGCGGTCCCTTGCGCCACGCGTATCCTCGCCGCGCACGTCTTCGCCACGCCCCTCAAAACGGGTGGAAGGAATAGAAAATTCTTCCCGTCCCCCCCTGCCTCTTTCCGTTTCAAAAGGCAGCTCGTCATCCTTTTCATCAAAAATATTCAAGCCACCACGATCGCGATCGGTGCGGTCGGTATATTCGTTTTCGGTATTCCTCTCGGAAAAATCAGGCAAACGCGTCGTGCCTCTTTCTCCGCCGTCAAACGAAGGCAACTCAGACGAATCCCGCAACCCGCCGTCACGCCCTTCACGGGACGGGAAGGAGGTAGGCTCGCTTTCCCCTCTCCCTTCCTCCGCGCCGCCAAACACGTTGGGGTTTTCTTGCGAAAAATAATTCATAAACTCGTTCCGAGAGGACGTAGCGGGCGTTTCCTCCACGGGGGGTACGGGCGGCGTGCTTGCGCCGCGATAAAACGAACCTCTGTCCGTCCCCAAAGCCTCGCTTGTCCCACGGTCGGAAAGGAAAGACGTACCCTCGTCCAAGCGAACAAACGGTTCTTCCGCGCCTCTGCCGAAGGGTTCTTCGTTGCGGGCATTAAACGCAGGCGGTTCGGAATTTGTTTCCACGGCGAACGTTTTTCCTTCCTCACGCAAGGAATAGGGATCGCCAAATCCCGTTTGGGGTTGTATGGGCTGTGCAGGCTGCGTGGGCTGCACAGGCGTAAACGAAGAATAGAAAGGAGCTTCGCCAAACACTTTTTTGGGCGTTTCCTCCGTTCTTTCGTTTACCGAATTTTCATAAGAAGAAAGATAGGACGGCGTAAACGTATTCCCCGCCGCGGGCTGTTGCGCGCGAGGCTTATTGACGTTTGCGTTCGCGTCGAAAATCAAGTTTTTACGGTAGCTTTCCGCAGGCGTAAAGCCAAAGAGAAAATCTCTGCCGCTTTGTTCTTCCTGCTGCGAGGCTTGTCCGCTTTGTGGAACGTTCGTTGCCGAGCTGTCACCAGCAAAAGGCGAAAAACCGTTTTTGTTGACCGCCCGTTCTTGCTGAGCATCCTCCCCTAACGTAAAGGCGGGCTTTTGACGAACATCTACTCGGTTAAAGGGATCGTAGGCATAACCGCCCTGCCCCGCGCCGTAACGTTCGGCAGGTGCAGGATCGTGATAAACCGCCCCGTCGTTGACGGAGCCGCCCGCATATTCGCCATAGCCGTCCATGGAACGGTAAGAATTTTGGGTGGCGCCCGCCACCGTAAATTGGGGTTGAGCTTGCGGCGCGGCAGGCTGTTGCGGCGCGGCGGGTTCTTCCTGCGCGGGCGCAGGCGTTTCCTCGCGGGCTGCCACTGCTTTTTTGCGCACGGACAGCCAAAACAGATAAACGCAGAACAAGCACAGCGCGGAAAAGATGACGATTGCGCCGATTTTGGTCGTCAACGCGGACAACGCAAAGGCAATCACCCCGCCAAGCCAACCCGCCACCGTTGCGCCCGAAAAAGTTTCTCCCGCCTTAAAGCACGCGCTAAGATATCCGTTCTCCGCCCAGCCGTACGTGAAAACGGTATGTAAAAGCAAAGCCAAAAACGCAACGAACAACCCGAACGCCCAGCCCGCTTTTCTGTTTTTGACAAGTCGCAAGCCCATCAAACCCATCAAACAAACGTATGTACCCAACGCAAATAAGGGATAGGAAGCATAGCCAAACACGCCAAGCAAGAAGGAACGGACGGTTGCGCCGATATCGCCGAACACGGACGCCCCCGTGCACAGCACGAAAAACGCAAGCGCGCAAAACAACGCGCCTACGGCACTCAAACTCTCTTTGGTTACGATATCCGATTGATTTTTTTCCGCCTTATTCGGGCTCTTTTTCTTACTCAAACCAATCACCTCCGTTTCATACCTATTTATTATAACATTTTTAAAAAAATTTATCAATAATATTGAGGCAAAAATACAGCAAAAAATCGGCGCAAACGGAAAGTTTTTTCAATCTTTCCCTCTGCGCCGCCCCTTTGCGCGCCTTAACGGCGATACGGTTCGTCCTTTGACGCCCTTTCGGGCGCATAGCCGTAGGCTATCTTTTTCATTCCGTTTTTATAAACGAACGTTTCCCTTCCGTCATTTGTTCAACTCGGCAAGCAGAAATTTGGCTGCGTAATAGATATCTCCCGCCCCTAAAAACAGCACTCCGTCGCCCTCGTACACCGTCTTTTTTAAGTACGTTTTTAACGCCGACGAAGAATCCGCGTACAAACACCCCACGTTTTCCGACAACCGCTTCGCACACCCCTCCTCGTCGTATGGTTCCCGTGCGGGATACGTTTTGTAAATCATCAAATTTTCGACGGGGCGTAACGCCTCGACGAATTCCGTCATCAACAGCTTCGTTCGCGAATAGGTATGCGGCTGAAAAACAACGAATAACCGCCCCGAAAAGATCCCCCGCGCCGTTTCCACCACCGAACGGATCTCCTTAGGATGATGCGCATAATCGCAAACGAAACGCGCGCCCTTATACCTGCCTATCTCCTCAAAGCGCCGCTTTACCGCTAAAAAGCTTTCCAAGCCTTGCGCTATTTCCCTTTCGTTAAAGCCATAGCTGCGCATCGCGGCAAACGCCGCCAAAGCGTTGTAAACGTTGTATTTCCCGATCGTTTTCAGCCGCACACGGATTAGCTCCTTTCCGTATTCGCATACCGTAAACGAATAACGTTCTCCACTCCGTCTCAAATCCTTTGCGCGATAGTCGGCAAGCGGGTTTTCGATACCGAACGTAACGCAATCACGGAAAGCTTTACACCTTGGATCGTCCGCGCAGACAAACGCCACTTTTGCTTGATTGCAAAATCGGGAAAAGGTTTCTACGAGGTCTTGCTCCCCGTCGTAGCACTCCATGTGGTCAAGATCGACGTTTAGCACCACCGCCCGATCGGCGGACAGCTTTAAAAGGTTTTTCTTATATCCGCAACCTTCCGTCAAAAAGTGGTCGAAGCCGCTCAAATAAAAGTTCCCGAAAAAGGAATCCATCCCCCCGATATGCGCGCAAAACGGCGCGCCTGCCGCCTTTAAAACGTGCGCGCACATGGACGTACAAGTGGTTTTTCCGTGGCTGCCCGCAATCGCCGTGACAAAGGAAAAGCCCTTTGAAATAATCGTTAAAAATTCCGCGCGAGAATACGTCCTTTTGCTCGATTTTTTTGCGTACGACAGCTCGAAATTATCCTGCGCAAGAGCGTCCGTATAAACCACGAAATCCGCCTCTGCAAGCGGCTTGCTTGCCTCCTCGCAAACGCCGATTTTTACCCATACGCCCAACGATTTCAGTTCCCGAACCGTTTCCCCGCAAACGGCGTCGCTACCCGCGACAAAATAGCCGCAACGCAGGGCAAGCTTTGCAAGCGCGCTCATGCTGATTCCGCCGATTCCGATAAAATAAACCTTGCTTCCCGTTAAAAATTCTTTCAACCACATACGCAATATATTATTTCGATAATCGAATAATTATGCCTTTTTTATGAAAATTTTTAAAATTTTTTTCTTTTTTTACTGTCATTTACTTGATTATTGCTAAACAATGTGCTATAATATGGAAAATATCATTTGAAATACTGATTAAATTTCATTATTTTATTTGATTTATTTTTGATGCGTGTTCAGCGCAAAGTACTTATAACGCTCACACTTATCTGATTTATTCTTCCTCGAAAAGGCGTCTGATGATACAGGCGTCTTTTCCCTGTAAAGCGTTAAAAAAGGCAAACCCGACGTTGGGCTTGCCTTTTCTTTTTTTGGTTAAAGCTTATTTTTCCGTATTATTTTTTTTGATAAAATAATCGACAAATCTGGGACGGTGCTTTTTGTCCTCTACGCCCGCTTGCGCGTCGGGGATAGGATCGTCAGGTTCAAACGCGCCGTTGTTTACTGCGGGGGCAACGGGCTGTTCTTGCGCGTATTGAGGCGCGCCGTACGTGGGCTGTGCCTGCATGGGCGTTGCCGTGTAAGAAGGAGCCTGTGCATACCCGTTAGAAGGCGCTTGTACGTAGCCCGTCTGCGGATAGCCTTGCGGCTGCGCATATACGGGTTCTTGCTGTTCCGTCGGCAAACCGTTTACGGCGTTGTACGTGCGGTCGATTTTTTCGGAAAGCACGGAAACGCGCTGCATAGAGGACATTTGCGCCCCGCCATGCATACGCTGTTCAGCTTGCGCGAATCCCGTCGCGATAATAACAACCTCCACTTCGTCCGACATACTCTCGTCAATGCACGCACCAAAAATGACGTTTGCGGAATAGTCGATCACTCCTTTCACAAGATCGGCAGCCATCCAAACCTCGTCCAAGGACAAATCTTTGCCGCCGACGACGTTCAAAATAACCGAGCTTGCCCCTTCGATTGTCGTATTAAGTAAAGGACTGCAAACGGCGCAACGGACGGCGTCGGAAATTCTCTTTTCCCCTTTCGCCACACCGATACCCATGTGCGCAACGCCCCTGCCTTTGAGGGTGGTTTTTACATCCGCAAAGTCAAGGTTGATCAGCGACGGTTTTACGATAAGCTCCGCTATGCCGCGAATCCCTTGCCGCAAAACTCCGTCGGCGACCTTTAACGCTTCGGGGAAGGACGTTCCCTTCGGCACGACTTGACGAATTTTATCATTGGGAATGGTGATAATCGAATCGACGTATTTGCTCAACTCCTCCACGCCCGACATCGCGTTGTCCATTCTACGTTTTGCCTCGAAGGTAAAAGGAAGGGTAACGACGGCGACGGTGAGGATCTTCATATCCTTTGCGATCTTTGCGATCACGGGCGCGGCGCCCGTACCCGTTCCGCCGCCCATACCCGCCGTGATGAACAGCAGGTCGGTGTTTTTAAGCGCTTCTTGGATTTGTTCTTTGTTTTCTTCCGCGGCGGCTCTACCGACGGCGGGGTCAGCCCCTGCGCCTAAGCCCTTCGTCAGTTTTACGCCGATCTGAATACGGTTGGACGCTTGCGAGCGAAGCAAGGCTTGATTGTCCGTATTGACGACGATATATTCTGCGCCCTGTAAGCCCGATTCAATCAAACGGTTGACGGCGTTGTTCCCTGCGCCGCCTACGCCGATAACCTTAATTTTCGCGACGCCCGACAAATTGTTGGGCGCGGATTCTGCCATAGGATTGCTTTCTTCCGGCGCGGCAGGCGCATACCCGCCGAACGCGTCATATCTTTCATTTTCGTAATTGTCCATCATTTCTTTTTTCCTCCGAATGCATTGAAAATTCTGTGTATCCATCCACGTTTCCCCTCCCCCGAAATCGCCGCGTCTAACAGCGCGATACGGGAAGAAAACTGCGGTTTGTCATAATAAGGCAGCTCTGGCTGCAAAACGTTCGTCACTCTGTTTAAACGGTGAGAGATATGCTCTGCCCCGCCCACTACGCCGACGATTCCCTCGCCCGTAACAGAAATGGGCTGCACGGCAAAAGCCGTTTCGTTTTTGTTTCGATAATATCGCCCGAAAAAGGTTTCTACCTTTTCGCACAGCTCGTCCAAGCCGTATTTGATAATGTCGTTAATTTGGCGCATTGGGTACGTCTTTCCGTCCTCGGCGGTATATACCGCCTCTTTGGGGACGTTCCCCCCCGATACGTTTGCCGAAGATAAAATCTCCTCCGCCGTTTGATAATCGACGTCCAGCCCCTGCATCAGCGACACAAGAATATACCCAAGCCCGCCGTCAAAGGATTCCTCACGAACAATTCCGTTTCCGTAAACGACGGAAAAGGAAGAAGTCAAAAACCCGACGTCCAGCAAAAACGCGTAGCCTTCGCGAACCTTTTGCGGCAATAAATAGGTCGCTTGTGCCAACGACGAGGGGTAAAACTCTATCTCCTCAAAGCCCATCTCGCGCAAGACCTTCGTCGTCGCCGCGTAGAAATTTTCGTTGATAAAATAATAACACAGCGCGCCCTTTAAAGTGGAAGAGGACGCCCCGTACAATTCTTCCGCGGTAAAATATTTTCGATTGTCCCCCAGCGAATAATACATCGCGGAACGCCGAATACACCGCCCGCAGGACAGCAATTCGTTAAACCCGCTGTCGAACAGCGACTGAATCTCCTGCGCGGAAATTTTGCGCTTAGACGGAAAGGAAATGGTATGCCCCTTCGTCTGTACGGAAATAAACCCGACGGGAACGCCCACCGCAACGCGGTTGATCTCTCCCCCGAAATTTTTGCGGACGGAAGAAAGGGAACATTTTACCGCGTCTTGAAAGGATTTGACGTCAAAAAAGCCCTCCGACGAAAATCCTTCGTAACGTTCGCTGCGCGAACCGCTAAACACGAACGTATCGTTGACCCCTTTCGAGCCGATCAAA
>JAZKXM010000133.1:0-7281 GCA_045611585.1 Candidatus Scatosoma sp.
TCTTCCTAAGACCGCTTGGCCTCCGACTTAAGGTGTACGTTTTCGATGGTCAATTCGGCTTTCGTTTCTTTCGTTTTCACCTGCGTAATCAGCGTTTCTTCTTTATCGTAAACGCTGAATACGATCTCGTCCCCCTCTTTAAGGTTGGTGACGAACGCCTGCATTGCAACCTTTGCATTGTCGCCGTTCACCGTCGGGGTGATCATGATTCCGCTGCCGCCGTAATAATCCAGATCAAAGTGGGTGTCTTCCACAAAAATCAAATTGACGTCACGGTACAGCCCGCCGTAGAAGGTGAAGTCTGCCATTTGCGGATAGACGCGGTCGTTAGGGGCGTTATCTACCTCGATTGCCAGCTCGTTTTCGTCCTTGATAAAGGGGGTAAGGTTGACCCGCCACGTAGAATAGCCGCCGTCGTGGTTGGCGATTTTTTCGCCGTTGAAATATACTGCCGCGGAAGAGTTTGCGCCGCGGATTTCTAAATAGCACAGCTTGCCTGCCTCTAATTCTGCTTTTTTAAAGCTTTTGACGTACAGACAAGTGCCGCGGAAATAATCGTTGCCGCCGTCCTGCCCGTCGATGGCGTTCCAGCTGTGGGGGAGGTTGATCGCCTCGCCGTTTTCTCTTGCCGCCTGCGCGTCCGTCGCCTTGTAAAAGGTCCAGTTTTCGTTGATGTTTACAATTTTTCTCATAGCAATTTTCCTCATTAAAGTCGTTATAAACGAATATACAAATTATATAACCGTTTTTTTGGATTTTGAAACGCAAAAGGTTTTTAAAATTGCCCCGACGCGGCGTGATTCCGTATCGGGGCGAAATGCTTTATTCTTCGACGTTTTGTTCGTCTTCGGGCGTGCTTTCAGCCTCGCCTTCCGTAACGACCGTCGTTTCTTCCGCGGCGTCAACCGCTTCCGCCGTGCTTGCAAGAGCTTCGTCGTCTGCAGCTTCGCGATGGAGTTCTGCATTCATTTTTGCAAGAGTCTTTTTGTCGAGGTTATAGACAAGACCAAGACCGATAAACTGCATGATTGCCGCAACAAGGAAGAGGATAGCAACAAGGGTACGAAGATTGACGGCGAAATCCCAAGAAAGCAGCGTAACGTCGATAAATTCCGCGCCCGTTTTGGGATCAACTGCGTTGTTTACGTAGCCCATGCTTTGCATGATGATAAGCGCTACTGCGGGGCCGATACCCTGCGCAAGCTTACGGAAGAAGGAGTGGAGCGAATAGACAACGCCTTCTTCTCTCTTTCCTGTTTTCCATTCGTTATAGTCAATTGCGTCGCCCATCATAGCCCAAGATACCGTGGAGTAGATACCAAGACCCAAGCTGTAAACAAGCTGGCAAAGGATATAGATAACGAGGTCGAGGTTGGTGTTGTTCGGGGTGATAATGAACAGTCCAAGGCCGCCGATGATCGAGCAGATCGCGCCGATGACGGAAAGCTCTTTCTTTCCGTATTTTACAACCATTTTACGCGCAAGCGGCGTAAACAAAACGATAGGAATCATTGCAAACAGCTGTACGATACCCGAAATTTCCGTGTTCTTGAAATAAATTTGGAAGGTGACGGAAACTGCCGTAGCCGCACCCTGCATACCGATAAACATACCCATTGCGGCAAGCGTCGCGCCAACGGCGGGACGGTTTTTCACAAAGTTGCCAAGCGCTTTCCATACGTTGAATTTGACGGGTTCGTCGTTGATCTTCGTATCGGATTCTACACGGATTTCCGTGTTTCTAATCATGAATTGGAAGCAAATGAATCCAAGCACACCCATAACGAGCGCTGCAACGAACACCATGTTGCCGTTTAAAGATTCGTCCTTGTTGTAAATCAAGAAGGGAAGGATAACCATGGGAAGCATGTTGCCTACCATCGAACCGATCGAACGCCAAGCCGAAAGAGAGGCTCTGTCCGCGGGCTTGTCGGAAATAAGCGACAGCAACGATCCGTAGGGAACGTTTGCAATCGTGTAGAACGCATCCCATATTACGTAGCCTGCGATAAAGATAATAAACTTCGCCCAAACGGGAGCGCCGGGGAAGGGTAAGAAGCAGCAAGCCCCGCCGACAATAAGACCGATAGAACCTATCAGGATATATTGAAGGAACTTGTTTCTCTTATACTTACGCTTGTCCGCGTCGATCATAGAGCCGATCAACGGGTCGTTGATAGCGTCCCATACCTGCACGATAATAAGCAAGAGCGAATACCACGCGCTCATACCCATAACCTGCGTCCAGAAGAGCGCCATCGTGCCTTTAAGCGCAAAGCTCATGTTGCAACCAAGGTCACCTGCGGCATAGGCAATACTGTCGCGTATGCCAAACTTACGATGACCTTTTTCATCGAGTTGTACTTGTTTTTTCATCATAACCTCTTAAAATATAATATTTAAAAATCCGCGTTGAAAGGAAAGGCGTCCTTTCTTGCGTATTTTCCGAAAAAAGGAATTTTTGGAAAAATGTTTAAATTTTTAACCAACATATATATTCTATAATATATATTTTGCAAGCGTTAGAAAAATTTTAATGTCTTTTTGTAATATTTTAATATTTATTACAAAATTACGCTTTCCTTTTGTGTTTAATATGTGTTATAATGGTAAAAAGAACGCAAGGAGGCATAAACTATGCGGACAAGCGCAACCTTTCGGGTGTTGAAAACTTCGTTTGAAAAATTCCGTATATCCGTCAACGTGTATTCCGCCGCGGAGCGGGAAAAATTGCAGTTCGTCGGCGCGGGAGGGGAACCCTCTTTCGAGCGCGCGTTTTTGGCGGGCGCGTTGGATTTGGTGGGGGAAATGTCGAAAAATACTATTTATAAGGTGACAAACTCCTTCGAGGTTAGCTACGTGTTCTTTTTACAGCCCACAAAATTTGGGGGCGCGTTGGTTGCCGTCGGGCCATTTGGGTTTCAAAATTTGACGGCGGAGCGCGTTTTGGAAATCAGCGAAAAGAACAAGCTGTCCCCAGCGAACACAAAATTTATCGAGCAGTATTATTCTTTATTGCCCGTTTTGGAAAAAGATAGTCATTTGTTTTACTTGTTGGAAAGTTATTGCGAGGAGGTGTGGAAAAAGAAGGATTTTTCCGTGCGCGAAGTGGAAGAAGGGGCGCACCTGCCCGCCCAAACGCTTGACCGCGCGATCGAGCGGGACGAACAGCGGGTGGCGATGGCGAACGTACAGCTGATCGAACGGCGGTATCAATATGAAAATTTGTTGATGGAGGCGGTTGCGACGGGGCAGATGGAGCGAATTAAGCAGTATCTTTCCTCCTTTAACAGCACTTCTTTTAAACAGCGGCAGCCCGATATGCTGCGAGAGATGAAAAATTATTGTATTATTTGTAATACTATTTTGCGGAAAGCCGCCGAGCGGGGCGGGGTGCATCCCTTCTTTTTGGACGAGGCGTCATCCGCGTTTGCGCGGCGAATCGAACGGTTAAGCACCAAAAAAACTTGTATCGAAATGCTGAAAGAAATGGCGATTGCGTACGGGAAAATGGTCGCTGAAAACAGCACGGGGGATTATTCGCCGATTGTAAAAAGTTCGGTGGTGTATATTTGGAACCATTTGCAAGAGCCGTTGACTTTGTCCCATCTTGCCGAGCGGCAAAACGTCAGCAAGGGGTATTTGTCCGCAATTTTTAAAAAAGAAACGGGGAAAACGCTGACGGAATTCGTCCGCGAAGCCCGCATAAAAAACGCGATTCGGCTGCTGCAAACCACCAACTTGCAGGTGCAAACAATTTCGCAGTATTGCGGAATTTTGGATTTGCAATATTTTTGCAAGCAGTTTAAACGGGTGACGGGAAAATCCCCGAAGGAATACCGTTGAAATAGGAAAAAAATACAAAATAGCGGGGGTATGTACGCAACGAAATGAAAAAAGCCTGTCGAAGTGACGGGCTTTTTGTGTGGCGAAAACAGGGGAAGATTATAAACTGTTTAAAAAATTGGTTAGTAATTGTTTTTGCTGTTCATTCAGTTGGTCAACGGTAACAAAAAATTGTAAGCGGACAGCGGGTTCCTTGTGGCTTTTTGATAAGTTGTCACAAGTTTTAAGATCGGACTTTTTTGGCGCTGTATCATTAGTGGGAATTAGCTGTTGTTTCAAATCTTCTATTTCAAAGACGATTTTTGATTGCAAAACATTGTATTTAGCTGGTGCGCCCCGCGTGTTTCGTTTTGGATTTTTTTTTGCGCAAAGAACACTCGATATCTCTTTTATTAAGTCGGATTTTTTTAAGCAGGTTGGGTTTGGAATATTTAAATGCCGTCCATAGTTCCGCAAGGTAATTAAATTGTACTGCGCTAAACGTTGTGAGCATATTGCTTTAAAATATGTTTTTTCTTTTTCTAAGTCAGTCATCATTCTTTTCTTATATGGTTTTTATCATATTTTAACATTGGCAATACCAATAAGTCAAGCATTTTTATTACAATTACCAATAAAATATTGGGTAGAGGTATAAAAATGGTTACGTTAGAAAAAATCCAAGCCGCGCTTGCGGAGGCGTTAAAACAAAGAATGATGACACAACAAGAATTGGCTGCAAAAATAGGGGTTAATCAGTCTATGATTTCACATTATATTTCGGGGCGTAGTATGCCCGCGCTGGACACTTTTTCGCGTATTTGCACAGAACTTGATTTGGATGCAAATGAGATTCTTTGCGTAGAAAGGCGAACTTATTAAGTTTTCACAATTTTTCATTTTGTTAATAGTTATTTATTTCTGAAAAAGCAAAACACACTTCCATATACCTTACAAGTCAAGGTGGTGGAAGTGTGCTTAGTTGGAGCAAAGTGGAGTATATTTATACGACGAGAGTCGCGCCTTTGGCGGCGCGCCCCGCTCGGCAATTATCAATTGCCGCCTTTGCCGTTGGTTAAATTGTTAATCAAGTTTTACGAAGCAAAGCGTTTTGCTCTCGCAAAACGGCTCCACCCTCGACTCTCGTCAGTAATCGGTCTATTTTTGGAGCAGGTGACGAGAGTCCGTGCTTTTCCTGCGGAAAATCACCGCCTTCGCAATTATAAATTGCTCGGCTAATTTTGCTAAAAACGATTATCAATCGTATTTTATACGCAAAATTCCCCCTTGGTGTTCGACTCTCCTTTATTATCTAATGCCAAAATAAAAGTAGGACGTCTTACACGTCCTACTTTTATTTTGGAGCAGGTGACGAGAGTCGAACTCGCCGGGAACAGCTTGGGAAGCTGCCGCCATACCGCTAGGCGACACCTGCATATTTTCAGCGTTTTCATTATATCGCGTTTGCGCCGAAATGTCAACGCTTTTTTCTCTCTTTTCCGTAAAAATATTTTTTCCGCAGAAAATTGTTGCGCGCCTTTGTCGAAAAAAGCGCGCAAATTCCTTTTTCTTAACCTATATAAAACGGCGATAAGCCTTCTTTTAATAAGCCGTTAGGCAAGCGGTTCGGTTATGTTTTTACATTCGGGACACGTTCCGAAAAATTCGACGCTGAAATTTTCTATCGAGAACCCGCAAACTTCGCCGCCGAGCTCCTTTTCCAGCCCCGCAAGCTTTGGCGCGGCGATATCCGCCACCCGTCCGCACCGCGTACAATGCACGTGGTAGTGGGGGAATACGTTATAATCGTACCGAACGTCCGTGTTTGCCATGCGCAGCTCTAATGCCTTGCCGCCGGTTGCAAACCCGCCTAGCACGCGAAATACTGTGGCTCGGCTGATCGAGGGCTGACGATCGTGTATCCATGCGTAAACCTCCGTCGCCGTCGGGTGATCCAGCGTCTTTAACGCCTCGTAGATCATCGTTTTTTGTTTTGTTTGGCGTTCTTGCATATTCTCTCCTAATAAGATTGAGTATTGATTACGGAACTATTATAGCATAGAAAACGGAGTTCGTCAAGGGAAAATAAAAAAATTTTCCATTTTTTTGAGAGGAAATTTTTGGTGAAAAAAAACGGGGTGTGGGATTTAGTGGGCGATAGCCCCCAAAGAAAGGTTGTCGGGGCATAAAAAGGGGGGATTTTTCGCAAGATAATCGCAAAGCGGGGGCGGCGGCTTGTCTGTCGCATTGTGGCGTTTTTTGGGGATTGGGGGGCGAAAGAGTGAAAAAAGAGGACAAAGAAGGGGCTCTGGGTGGGACAAAAGGGCTGTTAAAAGGGGCGGCGACGATTGCGGCGGGCGGATTTTTGGCGAAGGTAATCGGCGCGCTGTATCGGATTCCGTTGACGAACATAATCGGCGGGCGCGGGCTGGGGTTGTACCAAATGGCATACCCGTTATACTGTTTATTGCTGACCCTTTCCGCGACGGGGATTCCGTCCGCGATCGCGGCTGCCTCGGCGGCTCGGTTGGGGCGAGGGGAATCGGACGAAGGAGTTTTAAAAACTGCCCTTCGGCTGTTTTTGACCGTGGGCGGAATAGGGAGTTTGCTGATGTGCGCGCTTGCGCCGATTTTATCCCGCGCGCAGGGGGAGCCGATGCTGTTAAAAGGGTATCTGGCGTTGGCACCCGCGGTGTTTTTGACCTCCGCGATCAGCGTGTTTCGGGGGTGGTTTCAAGGAAGAAACAAAATGTCGCCTACCGCGCAATCGGAAGTAATAGAACAGCTGGTTAAGGTGGGGCTGGGGCTGTTGTTTGCAAAGCTGTTTGAGGGCAGAATTTATACGGCGGTGGCGGGGCTTTTGCTTGCCGTTACTCTGTCGGAGGCGGTTACTCTCTTATTTTTGGTTTTGCGGTTTCGTCGCGTACCTGCCCCCTTCCTTTCGTTGCAGCCTGCCCCGCTGACGAAGGTAAAAAGCCTGCTTTCTTTAACCTTGCCGCTAGCTTTTAGCGGGGGCTTGACTCCTCTTTCGGGGTTGATTGACAGCGTTTGGGTAGTGCGTATTCTTTCCCGATATTCGCAGGACGCGGTGGCGCTGTACGGCTTATTTTCGGGCGGGGCGGTGACCGTTGTCAATCTGCCCGTTTCCGTTTGCTACGGGATTGCCGCGGCGAGTGTGCCTGCCGTTGCCGCGATTGCTGATCCCAAACGCCGAAGAAGGAAAATTCTTTCCGCGCTGGGGCTGACCGTCGTGCTGGGCGGGCTGGGCGCGGCGGCGCTGTACCTGTTTGCGCCGACCGCGGTCGGGATTCTGTTCCGGTCGCTTGCGACGGAAGAAAAAAGGATTATGGTAAGGCTGATCAGAACCTTTTCCGTCAGCGCGCTGACACTATCGGGGGCGCAAACCTTGGCGGCTTGTTTGACGGCGCAAGGGAAGCCGAAATATGCCGCTCTTTC
>JAZKXM010000134.1:0-11839 GCA_045611585.1 Candidatus Scatosoma sp.
TACTAATATGGATAAAATTTAGCGATTAATTTTTAGCGATATATTATAGCGATTTTGGAGGAGTTATGAATAAGGAAATTTCCAAGGCGACAGTAGAAAGAATGCCCTTATATTTGCGTTTTTTACAGGAAGAAAATTCCAAGGGGGCGGCATACATTTCTTCGGCGGTAATTGCGCAAAATATTCCCGTATCGGCTGTGCTGGTACGAAAAGACCTTGCGCTGGTTTCTTCCGAGCCGGGACGGCCTCGGTTGGGGTTTGGCGTTGTTCGCTTGATTGCGGACATTGAAAAATTTTTGGGGTATGACAGTCTTTCCAACGCCGTAATTGTCGGCGCGGGCGGGCTTGGCCGCGCGTTTTTGGGTTATGAAGGCTTTAAAAACAACGGGCTTAGCATTTTGGCTGCTTTCGATTGCAATCCCGCGTTGCACGGGTGTGAGATTGCGGGAAAGCGCATTTTGCCGATGGAAAGCATGGCGCAATTCGTTGCCGAAAACAAGATTAGGATCGGGATCATCACCGTACCGAAGGTGGCTGCGCAGGACGTGCTTGACCAAATGGTAGCGGCGGGGATTAAGGCGGTTTGGAACTTTGCGCCCGCACCTCTTCGCGCCCCCAAAGGGATCGTGTTAAAAACGGAAGATTTGGCGGCGTCCCTTGCGATGCTGGCAGGAAAATTGTGTAAGGTCGTCGATTATCAATAACGCTCGCCCATTTGATTGCCGCTTGATTGTTTGTTGCAACCGTGGGCGGCGATGAAAATAGGGAGGGCTTATGCAAAATTTTATTGTCAAGGACGAAGAAAGCTTTATGCGTCTTTTGCGCTCGGTTAGACGGGCGCAAGAGGCGTTTTCTGTTTTTACGCAGGAACAAGTAGATAATATTTTCGCCGCGGCGGCAGCAGCGGCGAACGCCGCCAGAATTCCGCTTGCCAAGCTTGCCGTAGAAGAAACGGGGATGGGGATTTTTGAGGACAAAGTGCTGAAAAACCATTATGCGGCGGAGTATATCTACAACCGCTACAAGGGGGAACGAACGTGCGGCGTTTTGGAGGAGGATGAGGCAGGCGGCTACGTACGCATAGCAGAACCAATCGGGGTAGCGGCGGCGGTTGTGCCGACGACAAACCCCACGTCAACGGCTATTTTTAAGGCGTTAATTGCTTTAAAAACGCGAAACGGGCTGATTATTTCCCCGCATCCGCGGGCAAAAAAATGCACCGTAGAGGCAGCGAAAACGGTGTTAAAAGCGGCGGTTGCCGCAGGCGCGCCCGAGGATATTATCGGTTGGATTGACGAGCCCAGCGTTCAGCTGTCCGCGCTTGCTATGCGGGAGGCGGATATCATTTTGGCGACGGGCGGGCCGCAAATGGTCAAGGCGGCGTATTCGTCGGGAAAGCCCGCAATCGGCGTGGGTGCGGGCAACGTACCCGCCGTGATCGACGAAAGTGCGGATATTTCGTTGGCGGTTTCGTCCTTGATGCATTCGAAAACCTTTGACAACGGGATGATATGCGCATCCGAACAATCGGTAATTGTTGATCGCAACATATACGAGGCGGTCAAGGAGGAATTTACCCGTCGAGGAGCCCACTTTTTAAGCGGGGAAGAATTGGAAAAGGTTCGCTCGGTTATTCTTGTCAACGGAGCTTTAAATGGTAAGATTGTTGGACGGTCTGCAAGGGAAATTGCGGCAATTTGTGGGGTACAGGTGCGCGACGAATGTAAAATTTTGGTGGGCGAGGTGGAGGACGTTTCTCTTGCCGAGCCTTTCGCGCATGAAAAATTGTCCCCCGTTTTGGCGATGTATAAAGCGGAAAATTTTGACGACGCAATCGAAAAGGCGGATCGGCTGATTTACGGCGGGGGACTCGGGCATACGTCCTCAATATTTTTGGACGAGGTGCGGGGTAAGGAACGGCTGAAAAAATTCCGCGACAGAATGAAAACTTGCCGAGTGTTGGTCAATACTCCGTCCTCTCAGGGCGGGATCGGCGATTTGTATAATTTCCGTTTAGATCCCTCCTTGACGCTTGGCTGCGGTTCTTGGGGCGGGAATAGCGTTTGCGAAAACGTGGGGATTCGTCAGCTTGTCAACGTCAAAACGGTGGCGGCGCGGCGTGAAAATATGCTGTGGCTGCGGGTGCCCGAAAAGGTGTATTTTAAGCGCGGCTGTTTGGATTCGGCTTTGAAAGAATTAGGTGAAGAATACGGCAAAAAGCGTGCTTTTATCGTGACGGATAAATTTTTGTACGATCACGGAATGGTCGCGCCCGTCCTTGACCGTTTGGCAAAGGAGGGGATACGCGCCACCGTCTTTTTTGACGTCACGCCCGACCCTACTTTGGCGTGCGTAAAAGAGGGGGCAAGACAAATGACGGAATTTTCCCCCGACGTCGTAATTGCGGTCGGGGGCGGGTCTCCTATGGACGCGGCGAAGGTGATGCGGATGCTGTACGAATATCCCGAAACCTCCTTTGAGGATATGGCGATGCGGTTTATGGATATTCGAAAACGAGTTCGTCCTTTCCCCAAGAAAGGAAAAAAGGCGATTTTTGTCGCTGTACCCACGACGGCGGGAACGGGCAGTGAGGTGACGCCTTTTGCTGTAATCACAGACGAAAGAACGGGGGCGAAATATCCGCTTGCCGATTATGCTTTGTTGCCCGATATGGCGGTTTGCGACGTGCAATTGATGAAGGACATTCCACCGTCCTTGACGGCAAACGCCGGGTTGGACGCCTTGTCGCACGCGATGGAGGCGGTGGCGTCCGTGATGGCCTCCGATTTTACAAACGGGCTTGCGTTGGAAGCAATTTCGCTGTTAAACGAATACCTGCCCCGCGCATTTTTCGATAATGGCGAGGATATTTACGCGAGGGAAAAGGTGGCAAACGCCGCGACGATGGCGGGGATTGCCTTTGCTAACGCCTTTTTGGGGTTGTGTCATTCGATGGCGCATAAGCTGGGCGCAAGATGGGGCTTGCCGCACGGAATGGCAAACGCGTTGTTGTTAAAACACGTAATGCGGTTTAACGCTTCGTCCTCCCCGACGAAGATGGGGACGTTCCCTCAATACGCCTATCCCGATTGTTTAGCAAGATACGCGCGGGTTGGACGGTATTTGGGCTGCAAGGGAGAAACGGACGAGGAAGTGTTTGAGGGGCTGATCGGGCGTTTGGAAGATTTGTCGGCGCAGTTAAAAATGCCGAAAACCATTCGCGACGCGATCGGCTCGCGCGGGACGGAGGAGGCATTCCTTGCCTCTATTGAACAAATGAGCTTGGATGCATTTGACGATCAATGTACGGGCGCAAATCCCCGCTATCCGTTGTTAGAGGAGATAAAAGAGTTGTATTTGAAAGCCTATTACGGAAAATAGGAAAAAAGTGAAAGGAAACCGCCGTCCTCATCAAAGGACGGCGGCACTATTTTTTTAAATTCAGTTTTTTAAATCAATTAGCAACGCTTGAAATAAAGCGGAACGGTTTATTTTGCGAACTCCGCGGAGGTAAGCTCGTACACCAAAGACCCCGCGCCGTAAGCGATAGGGGTTTCCAAACGTAAAATGACGTTACGGTAGGTATTTTTCAGCGGATCTTCCGTTTTTGCAATCAATACCGTTTGGGTTGCGCCGGGGTTATCGGCGCTGATCGAAACACTGAACGGAACGTAATTGATCGCTTTCTTGGTTTCCGAGCCGTCCAACGTAAAGGTGAATTCGCCACCCTTCGCCTTCTCCGTCGAAACGGAAATGGTTTGGTTTGCTTTAATCAAGGGGTTATGGATCGTCACTTTGTTGGACGCAGCGGGCATACCGCGCAAGGCAAACAGCAGCTGTTCGTTGTCAAGGTAGGTATAATCGCCGCCGCTGGCTTTAAAGTTATGCGTATGGTAGGCGGTCGCCTCGTCTTTGTTTCCCTTTAAGAAATTCTTTTCATAATCGGTAATCGTCGCCGTTCCCTTCCCGTTTTTATACACCGTTTCCACGTCGTAATGGTAATAGGTATAACAATCGGTCAGCACCGCCGCTTTCACGCCGTTGGGGGAATGGCAAACGGTGGTTTTCTTAGAATAGATAGGGGAAAGCCCGCCCGAAACGCTCTTAAAGCGAACGACGGAGCTCATTTGATCGGTAAAGGTTTCGCTTACGTCCCCCGTTTTCACAAGGGTAAAGCTGACGTTGAGGGTGAGGGTAGCTGTATATTCGTAAATCGCCTCTCCGTCCGCTTCAATCGTTTTGAGGGAGGTTACGTAAACCCCGTCCGAATAATTCATTTCATAAGACTCCGAATACAATCCCTCCGATTTGTCGTAGGTAACCGCATAGGTCAGCTTTTCTTCGGAGTTGCCCGTGATAAGGTTGGAGGTGGTATCGTAATACCAGTTGGCGTCAAAGCTTACTTTGTTTGCGCCTGAGCAAGCGGTCAGCGTTATGGCGCAAAGGGTCAGCGCGACAGCGGAGATTAATTTTTTGATCTGCATCTTTCTTTGATCCTTCGTTTTCATTTAATAGCGAGCGCGGCATACGCCGTTTTTTATCGCTCTTTTCCTATTATAGCACATATTTTCGAATTTGTAAAAAACAAATTTGCCTTTTCGGCAAAAAAGTTGTGAAAAAAAGCTGAAATTTTGCCGTAGAGTATGCTATAATAGTGGTGAAAAGAAAAAATACCCCCAACGAACGGGACAGAGGAGAAAGAATGACGGCGCTTATCAAGACATATACCCTTTCCGAATGTCTTTACGAAACGGCGGAGTACGTTCAGGCATACGAAAAGACGGGTCTGAAAAATTTGATATTTTGCGAGGATCGGCTCACCTTGGTTGCCGAACGGGCGATCGTGGAAAAGCTGGGTGGCAGTTTTTTTACTACCGTCACGACGTTTGCGAGGTTTTTGCAAACGGAACAAAAGGTGCTGGGCAAGCAGGGTTCCGTGATGGCGATTGGCAACATTATGACGCGGCTTCAAAAGGAAGGCGCGCTGAAATGCTTTAAATCCGCCGCTAGCGTTGCGGCGGACGCCAAATGTATTTACGAAACGTTGGCGCAATTTTCCGCTAGCAGGGTTACCGCGGAAACGCTGAAAGAGAGCGCTGGGCAGGTCAAAGAGGAGGTCTTGAAGGACAAGCTGGACGATCTGGCGTTGATTTTGGGCGAATACGAGGAGTTTTTGCGCGCGGAGGGCTACGTTGACGAAAGCAAGTACTTGGCGTTGCTTCCCGATTATTTACGCCGCAAAGGAATGCTTGACGGCACCAACGTATTCTTTCTCGGCTTTACGTCGTTCACGTCGCAGGCGGCGGAAACCATTCGCGCGGCGATTGAAGGCGCGGCGAACGTTATCGGCGTATTTTGCGGTGGTGAGGAGGATTTTTACACTAACGGTGCGGCGGGGCTGTTTGAACGGGTCGCAAAGGAGTACGGCAAGTTGCGCGTATATGAAAAGGGAATTCCTTTGGACGGCGAAGCGGAGATTTTGCGGAAAGGGTTGTTTTCCCCCGAGCGTTTAGGCGGTGAAAAATATCCAACGGACAAAATCACGGTGACGGAGGCGGGGGACAAGACGGAGGAAACGGAGCACATCGCCGTACAAATTAAAAAATTGTTAGCAACCGAAGCGGGACTTCGCTATCGCGATATTGCGGTGCTGCTTCCCGACGTAGCCGCGTATTCGTTGGCGCTGAAAAAGTCCTTTGACGAATATCATATCCCTTATTTTATCGACGAAAAGAAGTCCTTAAAAAGTCATCCGTTAAGCCGATTTTTGTTGTCCGCGTTAGAAACGGTAAAGGATAATTGCGCCCCGACGGCGGTGCAGGCGCTGACAGGCAACGTATTTTTTGGCGACGCGGGAGAATACCGCAATTACCTTTTAAAATATGCAAATTATCGCGGGGGCGCGAAGAAACCCGTTAAAGAGGTAGAGGGATTTGATCCCGTCGCCGTGCAAGCGGGCGCGGCACGGCTTGAAAAAATCCTACAAACGGTAAAACGGCGGGGGCAGGGACGAGATTATTGCAATTCTGTTCGCGCGCTTATGCGCGATTTTGAGGTGGAAAAAAGGCTGGAAAAGCTGCAAAACGAAGTGGAGGATACCGCAATGAAAGGGTATCTTTCGCAAATTTTCCGCGCGGTGGAAAAGGTGCTTGCGGAAGCAGAGTTGCTCCTTGGCGAGCGCGAAATGACCGCAGGAGAATTTTTCTCCGTCTTGTCGGACGGGTTAGAGGCGACGGAAATTTCGTTGATTCCTTTAAAGACGGACGCGGTGTTCGTGGGGGATATCGTGGACAGCCGAATCGAAAAGGTGAAAATTCTTTTTGCGTTGGGCGTGACGGACGACGTGCCGAAAAACGGCAAGGATACCGCGCTGATCACGGATAAGGACATCGAAAAATTAGCGGCGGTAAAGACGTTGATCGAGCCGACGGTTGCCGAGGTAAACCTGCGTAACCGAGAAACTACTTGCTTAAACCTTTGCACCTTTACCGACCGATTGTTTATATCCTATCCCTTGGGCACAAACGGGGAAGAGCCTGCTCTTGGCGATATTTTCCGCTACGTCAACGGGCTGTTTTGCACGACGGAAAGCGGCAGTATCCTGCCCCAAAAAGCGGGCGGGGACTTCGTTTACCGTTGCAGCGCGCTGACCCCTGCCGTTCGACGACTTTTGATTGAAAAAGGGGAGTTCGAAAAGGGGGGCGAGGATACGCGCGGGCGGTATTCGTCGCTGTATAAGGCGTTAGAATCGCTCAGCGTGACGGACGGGTACGATCTTTTGCGTAAGGGTGAAAGCGTGCAGGAGGTGCAAAACGGCGGTGCGTTATTTTTTACGGACGGCAAGGTTTCGCCCAGCACCTTGGAGGGGTATTTCCGTTGCCCCTATCAAAATTTTGCCGCGCGCGGGCTTCGCTTGAAAGAACGTGAAGAAGCGGTCGTAATGGCGTTCGACAGCGGCAATTTTATCCATGAAATGCTGGAAAGAATCTCTTTGCGGGTGGAAGATTTTGACCGCGAGGAGGATTTTCGCGCGTATGCGAAGGAAGTTGCGGAGGAGATTGCAACTCGTTCCGTTTATGCCGCGCAGCGGGAAACAAAATCGGGACTGTACGCGTCCGACAATTTAATCGGCGAAGGGGTAGAGGTTGCGGCGGCAATCTTCCGCCAAATCAAAAACTCCTCCTTCCGCGTTGAGGAGGTGGAAAAATCCGTTTCCACCAAGGATTTTTTTGGGAAAATCGACCGAGTGGACGGCACGGAAAAGTACATTCGTATTATTGATTATAAAACGGGGATCGTGGACGATTCGGCGACGTCTTATTACGTGGGCAAGAAGCTGCAAATGCAGCTGTATATGTCCGCTGTGAAGAATGATCGCGTACCTGCCGGGGTGTTTTATTTTCCTGCGCAGGTAAAATATCAAGAAAACGGGGCTGAACGTTTTCAAATGAAGGGCTTTTTAAACGGAGACGAGGAGGCGCTTTTGTGCGGGGATAACAACCTAACCGAGGATAAAAAAAGCGAGTATTTTCCCGCCGCGTTAAAAAACAGCGCAAGCACCCGTCGCGTGATGGCGTCCGACGAGTTTTGCGATTTTCTTGATTATTCGGTGTACGTTGCTAGGCAAGGTCAAAAGGAAATGACGGAGGGCTTTATCGCGCCGTCCCCGTACGAGGGCGGGTGTAGCTATTGCAAATACGGCGGAATGTGCGGGTTTAATCACGATATCGGGCAGGCGCGGAAAGAGAGCGAGGCGAAACCGTCGGAGATCGTGAAGATTGTCCGCACGTTGAAGGAAGGAGGGGAAGACTGATGGCGAAATTTACCGAAGAACAGTTGGCGGCGATAGAATCCCGCGGCAAGACCATTGTTTCCGCCTCGGCGGGCAGCGGCAAAACGACGGTGATGATCGAAAAGATGATCCAAATGATCAAAAAGGACGTGGACGTTTCACGCGTGCTTGCCGTAACCTATACCAAAAAAGCGGCGGCGCAGATGAAGGAAAAATTACGGTCAAACCTTATCAAAGCCATCAATTCGCCCGAACTTTCCGCGAAAGACCGTCAGCGTTTAAAAAATCAGTTAGCAGAAGTTCCCGGGGCGGATATTTGCACCATTCACTCCTTTTGCGCAAATCTCATTCGCACCCACTTTTTTGCGGCGGGCGTGGATAACAAATTTGCAATCGTCATGGACGACGACGCGGAAGGGAAAGCCCTTAAAAACAAGGCGATCGACCTATTGTTCGACGAGGCGTACGAAAAAGGGGACGAGAGGTTTTTAAAATTGCTTTCCGTTTATTTCCGAAACAAAAGCGATAACGAGCTGCGAAAAATCATCAACAGCTTGTACGGGGATTTACGCGTGCGCGCCGATTATCGCGAATATTTAAAGGAAACGGAGGGTAGGTTTACCGTTGCCGCTTTTGACGAGATTTGCGCTCTTTTGTATCGCGAATTGCAAAACAAAGTGGCATATTACGGCGAGCGTATCGAGGCGGAATGCGCCTATTTTGACAGCGTTCGCATCGGCGACGAAATGCGCGCCGCGGACGAGCTTTGCAATCAATTAAGATCAACGCTGGACTCGCTTAAAAACGCGCCCGACTATTTTGCGGCGTGCGCGTTGCCCCGCCCCGTATTCGCCACAGCCGAGCGCGCGAGGAAAACGGACGGACAAGAACGCCGTATGCACGTCGAGCGGCTGGGGGTATTGAAGGGAAAAATAGACGGAATTTTCACGGACGAGCTGTTAAAAACGGCAACGCGTGAAGAGGAGCTGGGCGCATTTTTGCGTTCGGGAGAGATTGCCGCGTGTCTTGCGGATTATCTGCTTTTGTTCGATGAAAAATACGACGAGGTAAAACGGGAAAGAGGGGTTCTTGATTGCGCCGATCTTGAACATTTTACCCTTCGCCTTTTGTCTATGCCGACGGTCCGCGAGGAAATTCGGGAAAAGTACCGTTACGTATTCGTGGACGAATATCAGGACGTCAACCCCGTGCAGGAGCAAATTTTGTCCGCGGTGGCGGGCGAGCAACTCTTTTTGGTAGGAGACGTAAAGCAATCCATTTACGGGTTCCGTGGCAGTCAATCACAATTCTTTTTGGATAAGCAGGCAGAATTTGACCTTTCCGAAGGTGCAAAATCCCTGTTTTTGACCAAGAATTTTAGAAGCTCGGACGAGGTTTTGCGCGCCGTCAACGCGCAATTCGATTTGGCGATGACCGCGCAGGATGGATTTGTCGATTATAAAGGCACTTCGCGTATGATGCGGGGCGGGCTGTACGACGAGGACAGCGGCCGAGTACAGGTGCATTTCGTAACGGAAGAAAAAACGAAAGCGGAAAAAGAGCCGCGCGGCGTGTATTCGGTGAAAGCAAACACGGGCAAAAAACAAAAAAAGGCAAGCGTTTTTGCAAAAGCGGTGAAGGAGATTATCGAACGGGAGCGAAAATCCCGTTGGTACAACGCCGAAACCAAAACCTTTCAGCAGGTCGAATATAAGGATATTGCCATTCTGTCCCGTAAAAAGAAGGGTTCGATCAGCGAAATTGTAGATGCGCTTGCGGCGGAGGGGGTCCCCGTTTCCGCGCCTTCGGGTGTAAATATTTTTGACTATCCCGAAATTAAGACTTTGACGGATATTTTACGGCTGATCGACAACGAACAGCAGGACGTACCCCTTTGCAGCGCGCTGTTGTCTATGACGGAATTAAAGGAAGGGGAGCTTGCCGCCATTCGTCTTGCCTATCCCGCGTTTGGGAAGCAGGGCAATTTCCGCTCCGCTTGCCGTCGCTATGCGGAGGAAAAAGAGGACGTGATCGCGTACCGCTTGCGGGGATTTTTTGATTATTTTAACAAACTGAAAGCATTGGCGACAGTAATGGACGCAGGCAGCTTGCTCTCTAAAATTATCGCGGATACCAAAATGGAGGCAAGGCTGATTTGCCGCGAAAACGGGGACTCTTGCTTAAAACGAATCCGTCGGTTTTTGGAGGAGACTTGCGTTCCCGAGCCTCTTTGTGTGTACGATTTTTTACAGCGGCTGAAAAATTTAGAATACGATATAAAATTTATCGAAAACGGCGGCGAAGGCGCGGTACACGTTTTGACTATGCACGCGTCCAAGGGGTTAGAATATCCCATCGTTATCTTGGATAACTTAAACGAACCCTTCCACGGCGCGGATCGGGCGGCGGTACTGATTGAAGAAAATTACGGCTTGGCGCCCCTTTCGTACGACCCGCAAACAATGACCTATCGTCCTACCTTATTGCGGCGGCTTTGTCAGATCAAGAAAACCCGCGCCGAGATCGCGGACGAGCTTAATTTATATTATGTCGCGCTCACGCGCGCGCAGTACGGCTTACACGCTCTGTTCAGCAAGCGGACGGCGATGCCCGACGTGCGCTATGCGGGTTCGTTTGCCGATTTTACCGATTTCACCGTTTGGGAAAAATACGTGGATACCGAGCAAGCGCCCCAGCTTCCTTACCAGCCCCGACAGGCGTTGGTACAGCAGGAGGACGAATCGCTGGTCAATGCGTTGACGGCGGCGTATCGTTGGCAGTATCCCTTCGGCGGCTATGAAAACTTGGCGGTGAAAAAATCCGCAACGGGGCTTTTGAAAACGGGGATAAGCTTTGCTGAACGCTACGGCGAGGAGGAGGCGGTTTACCGTTTGGACGCCGTAGGCGAAAAGGACCCCTTTGCGGGCGGCGTTGCGGCGCAGGTGGAAGCGGAGCGCGCGTTGGAGGAAGAAGCTTTACAAAACTCCTTGGGCGAAGGCACAGCCAATAAAAAAACGGGCGTCGATCGAGGAATTGCTTACCACGCGTTTTTGGAAAACTTTAATTTTGCCCTTTTGTTTGACGAAACGGGCGCGCTTTGTAAGGAGGAAAGACTGACGGAGGCTATACGGTCAGAGCTGGAACGGTTTGCCGTTGAAAAATTAATGACGGCGGAAACGCTGTTGCTGCTTTCCGAAGGACAGCTGTTAAAGATACTCAAAAACCCCGTTTTCAGCGCAGTGCGGGGGATGCGTTTGTATCGTGAACAACAGTTTCTCGCCTCTCTTACCGCCAACGAAGTGCTGGCTTTGCAGGGCGCGAACAGCGAAAAAACGCCCGACCCGCTTGGGGACGGTGAAAAGGTGCTTTTCCAAGGCGCGATCGACCTTTTGGCGATCTCCGACGAGGGGGACGCGTGGATTGTCGATTATAAATATTCGGTGATGGATGAAAATTATTTGCGCAGCCATTATGCGTTGCAGCTTGCGTTGTACAGAAAAATAACGGCAAAAATATTAGGGCTGCCCCTTGAACGGGTACGCTGTACGATCGTCAACGTCTTTCACGGGTTTGAAGTGGAGATGTAGGCGAGAGAGTTGTCCCAACGTAATTGCAATTCTTTCGACAATTAAGTTAAAAAAATACAATAAACCGCCAAAAAAATACTCCTCCCGTCGGCAATAACCAAGGCTACGGGAGGGTTTTATGTGGTTGCAAAAGGTATTAATATGGATGTTTGACGGGGTGTCCGTCGGCGGCGCGCTGACGGGGAGTTTTATTGGACTTGCGGCGTGCTGTTTCTTTGCTTTTTGGTGGGGAAAGGGATTCTTTGCGGTATCCGCGGCTTGTATTATCGGTTTTTTTGGAATCGTCAGTGCAACGTCCTTTGACGGTAGGCTCGCTTTTATGGGTATTGCGGCGCTTTTTGAAACGTCGGCAATCTGTTACGGAGTGCAAGCGCTTGTATGGCGTTTCCGCAAAAAACGCGCTGCCGCCGCGCAAAAACGCATACGAGAGCGTGAGGAACGGTTTGCCGTACCCGACCGC
>JAZKXM010000135.1:0-2337 GCA_045611585.1 Candidatus Scatosoma sp.
AAGCATACCCAACGTACAGGTGGTGAGCGCCTGCGTTTGGCCACGGCTGAATACTGCCGAGCCGTGAACGCGGGGAAGAACGCCGTGTTCGCACCAAATAGGACGAACTTCTTTCAAGGTTCTGCCGTCGGGACGGATACCCTTGTCGAAAATCTTTGCGCGGACGATTCCCTTTACGATATAGTAAATGGAGTCCTTAACCTCACGCATTTGGTCGGGGTAAATTTCCTCGAAGTGTGCGATAATTTCTTCTTCTGCGGCGGCTTGTCTAGCCTCTCTTTCCTGTCTGTCGAAGGTGTCAAGCGCGGCGTACAGCTTGTCGTAAGCGTATTCTTTCACCGCTGCGTCCAAATCTTCGGGGATATGGTAAAGTTCCATTTCCTTCTTGGGCTTGCCAGCAACCTTTGCGATTTCTTCAATGAACGCGCAAACTTTTTTAATTTCTTCGTGACCGTACATGATCGCGCCGACCATTTCGGCATCCGTTACTTCGTTGGCCCCAGCCTCGATCATAAGGATTGCGTCCTTCGTACCTGCAAGGTTGAGGTGAATGGTGCTTTTTGCGCGTTGTTCAAGATCGGGGTTGATGACGTACTGGCCGTCCACCATACCAACGACAACCGAACCCGTAGGCCCTGCCCAAGGAATGTCCGAAATGGACAGCGCGATGGACGAACCGACCATTGCGATAGGTTCGGGCGAGACGTCGGGATCGACGGAGAGCGCCGTTGCAACGACCACTACGTCGTTGAAAATTCCCTTCGGGAACAGAGGACGAATGGGACGGTCGATCAGACGACTGGTAAGGATTGCCTTATCGGAAGCCCTGCCCTCTCTCTTTTTGAAGCCGCCGGGGATTTTACCTACGGCGAACATTTTTTCTTCGTAATCGACGGAAAGGGGGAAGAAATCCATCCCTTCACGCGCTTTTTCCGACATACATACGGTTACGCTGACAACCGTTTCCCCGCAACGGAGCAAGCACGCGCCGTTTGCTTGTTCGGCATATTTGCCGATTTCTACCGTCAGCTCTCTGCCGGCGTAGTCTGTTTTGAACACTCTTGCATTTTCTAAGTTTGGCATTGTAAAATTTTCTCCTTGTCTTATAATTCTTTTTTGTTCTTGTCCGTCCGCGTCGCCCGACGGGGAAGGATATAAGACGAACCAGCCGCCTTTCGCCGATGCCGCGACGATCGGAAACGGGAACGCCTACAAAAAAGGGCGAGTTGAAAACACCCGCCCTTTTTAGCTTGCTTATTTTCTCAGACCCAACGCTTCGATGATCGCTCTGTATCTCACGATGTCTTTTTCTTTGAGATAGTCTAAAAGACCACGGCGTTTACCTACCATTTTCAACAGACCGCGGCGGGAGTGGTTGTCCTGCTTGTGCGTTTTCAAATGATCGTTGAGGTGGTTGATGCGTTGCGTCAAAAGCGCAATTTGGACTTCGGGCGAACCCGTGTCCCCTTCGTGCGTTGCAAATTTTGCAATAATTTCGTTCTTTTCCATTTCTTTTTATCCTCCTATGGAATGTTATCTCGTACTGCAAAGACGTGCGTGGAGAATCGTCACCCCTTGCAGCCGTTATTACTATTTTATCATATCCTCGCGCGAATGTAAACCAAAAACGCGCCGTTTATTGAAAAAATTTGCGCTTCTTTTCGATTATTTCGTCGATTTTTTCGATATACGTTTTTAAATCCTTTTGCGAGGCAAACCGTTCGATCTTGTTTAAGGCGTTATCCACCTTTTTGGACACCGCGTTTGCGCCTACTGCCAGATTGTCCGCCGTTTCTTCCATGATATCTACGTTGTAAACGCACGCCTTGCCCTTTTTCGTCCAGCCTACGTTTTCGTTGTTGCCCGCCTGATATTTTTGGCGGTACATATAATAAGGATCGTAGCCGCTTTCGCTCAAAATTTGGCGGGAGGCGGTGACCATTTGGGAAATTTCGTCATTTTCGATATATTCGATTTCCTCTTTCAGCTTTGCGCCGCTCTTTAAAGACAAACAATGCACCGTGATATTGTCCGCGCCCGTTTCGACCGCCTTTTGCACCCCTGCCTCGAACGTGGAAAGGGATTCCCCCTCCAGCCCTGCGATGAGGTCGATATTCACGTCGAAATTATATTTTTTGGACATCTCGAACGCCTCGTAGAACTGCTTGACGGTGTGTTTTCTGCCGATCGTTTGCAGCGTTTCGTCCGAAAAGGTTTGTGGATTGATGCAAATTCTGGTGACTCCGTAGTCCTTTAAAAGACGTAATTTTTCCTCCGAAAAGACGTCGGGGCGGCCTGCCTCGACCGTATATTCGCAATCGTTCTTGCGGATAGACT
>JAZKXM010000136.1:0-9615 GCA_045611585.1 Candidatus Scatosoma sp.
GGGGGCTGGTTTTTGTGGGCTCTGCCCACGCCCGCAAGGAACTGAGTTCCTTGACCTCCCGTTAGGGAAAGTAATAAGTAATAAGTAATAGTGAATAGGTAAATAAGTGAGGGGGCAATAGGGAAAAGGGAAAAGTAAGAAAGAATAATGAAGGGGCGGACATCTCGCGTGCGTGGAGTTGACTTATTGACTTGAAAGTGCTATAATAAATGCGTGAGGTGTTTTTTGCTATGAAATATATCGAATTGACTGTACATACAACTACCGAGGCGAGTGAGATTCTTGCCGATATTATGTGGAATTATACTGACTACGGCGTGACCATTTGCGACGTCAATGATATTATCGCGCTGCAAAAAAGTAAGGACGGCACGTACTGGGACTATATGGACGACGAGCTGGTGCAGGGGGCGTCCGCGGACGCGCTGGTGAAATGCTACGTCGCTGAGGACGTTGCTGCTGACGTGATTGGACAGATTATGCGGGATATATTCGTCGCCAAAGAGAATTGCGGTGGCGGGATTGCGTTCGGCTCTTTGGAGGATACCAAACGCGAGGTTGACGGCGACGATTGGATTGACGTTTGGAAAAAACATTTTCGGCCCATTCATTTGGGTAAGATCGTCGTTGTGCCTGAATGGATAGATTATGCGCCCGTTGGCGATGAAAAGGTGGTGTTGCTCGATTCGAACATGGCGTTTGGGACGGGGGAGCATGAAACCACTTCGTCTTGCGTTGAATTGATGCAGGAATACGTGCGCGAGGACAGCGTTTGTATCGACGTGGGCTGTGGCAGCGGGATCCTTGGGATTTCCGCGGTGAAGCTGGGTGCGGCGAAGGCGTACTTGACGGATATTGATCCGATTGCGGTGACGAGTGCGACTCATAACGCGGCGCTGAACGGGGTTGCAGACAAGACGGTGGTGGCGCTGTCGAACCTTTTGGAGGACGCCGATATCAAGGGGGACGTGATGATGGCGAATATCACGGGGGAAATCCTTGTGATGCTTGCCCCCTCCATCCCTAAAAATTTGAAGGCGGACGGGGTGCTGATTTTAAGCGGGATCATTGAAAGCCGTTTGGAGATGGTGAAAAAGGCGTACGCGGACGTCGGGATGAAGGTGGTCGTTCAGCGGCGAAAGGGTGAGTGGTTTGTCTTAGTGTTGAAGCATGCGTGACGGCGGGGTTTTCTTTGGTTTTTTGAAGCTTTGGTTTGAGGGTTATTTTGAGTTTTTATTGAAAAAGAGGGTACCATGTCTGGATTGAAGCGATTTTTTGTGGAGAGAATAGGGGATACTGCGGTGCTGGACGGAGAGGAGTTTGAGCATGCGAAGAACGTGTTAAGACTGGGTGTTGGCGCGGAAGTGATCCTGTTAGACAACAGCGGGAAGGAATATACCGCCGTTGTGGCGACGGTAGAAAAGCGGCAAATGACCTTGTCCGTGGTGCGGGAAGAAGTGGGCTGTCGCGAGCCGTCGGCGGATATTGCCCTTGTATTTGGATACTTAAAAAATGCCGATCGAAACGAGTTTATCGTGCAAAAAGCGGTGGAGCTGGGCGTGCGAAAGATTGTTGCGTTTTCGTCTGAATATTCGTCGGCGTTTATGAACGGGAACAAGCTGGAACGATTGAACAAGGTAAGCCGTGAGGCGGCGAAGCAATGCTTGCGCTCGGTTGCGCCGAAGGTGGAATATTGTGAAACTTTGGCGGGAGCGTTGGAAAGTGTTGGCGGTTATGAAAACAAGCTGTTTGCGTGTGAGTTTGCAACCGAAAGCAAGGCGGACGTTGCCGCGTTGACGGGCAGCGTTGCCGTGATGGTTGGAAGCGAGGGCGGCTTTTCGCGTGAGGAAGAAGAATTGGCTAGCGAAAAGGGATTTGCTTCGGTGACTCTGGGAAAGCGAATTTTGCGCGCGGAGACGGCGGCGGTGGCTTTGACGGCTGTGGTGGCGTTTGCGCTGGGTGAGCTGCGGTAGATTTAAAGCGCGCGACTTTGATAAAAAAATGGGGGGCAGGGACACCCTGCCCCGCAAGGAACTGTGTTCCTTGACCTCCCGTTTAGGGAAAGTAATAGGGAATAAGTAATAGTGAATAGGTAAGGTAGATTTAAAAAAACGATATCAAAAGATAGGAAAGTTTGTGATGAAGGCTGTGGTTTATACCCTTGGATGTAAGGTCAACGACGTGGAGAGCGGGTCCATTATCCGTGGGTTGGAAAATTTAGGGTTTGAAACGGCGCGGGATATGGTTGCCGCGGATTTGTACGTGATTAATACCTGCGCGGTTACTGCCGAGGCGGAACGAAAAAGCCGTCAAACGGTGGGGAAGGCGTTGAAATGTAACCCCAACGCGAAAGTGATCGTTTGCGGGTGCGCATCCCAAAAATCCCCCCAAAGCTTTTCGGGGAAGGATGAACGCGTCGTTTGGGTGTTCGGTGCGCAAAAGAAAAACCGCGTTTTGGAGATTGTCGAAGAGGAGCTTTTTTCCCGCGGGGGAGTGGAGATTGCCGCGGGGGATCGCGTGTTTGAGGAAATGCCCTTGCCTGAGTGTCTTAAAACTCGGAACTTTGTAAAAATTCAAGACGGGTGCGATCGGTTTTGTTCGTATTGTGTGATTCCGTACCTGCGAGGGCGGAGTCGGTCGCGGGATATGGAAAGCGCGGCGGCGGAAATTGCCGCTTCCACCGCGCAGGAAACGGTGGTGACGGGGATTGATATCTCCGATTATCGCGACGAAAAGGGGCGCGGGCTTGCCGATTTATTGCTGGCGGTGAAGGACGTGGATACTAGGATTCGATTGGGGTCGATTGAGGTGAGCCTGATCACCGACGAGTTTTTGGCGTCGGCGAAACAGGTGAAAAATTTTGCTCCGCAATTTCATCTGTCCTTACAAAGCGGGTCGGACAAAGTGCTGAGGAGTATGAACAGACATTATACCCGCGCGCAATACGTTGAAAAGTGCAAAATGATTTATGCCGCGTTTGAAAATGCTGCGATTACGACGGATATTATCGTCGGGTTTCCGACGGAGACGGAGGAGGATTTTTTGGATTCCGTTTCCATTGTAGAGGAGGTGGGGTTTTCGCAGATACACGCCTTTCCTTACTCTCCGCGGGAGGGAACGAACGCATACAAACGGTACAAAGAGCTGCCCTTTGCGGTGAAAAAAGAGAGGGTGGAACGGTTGATCGCCGCGGGGGAACGGGCGAAAGAAAGATATTTGAAGAGCTTTTTGGGAAAGGAATTGACCGTCGTACCCGAAAACTGTATAGACGGATATACGGAGGGGTATTCGGAGAATTATATTCGTGTTTACGTGGAGGGGGAAATTGAAAAAATCCCCACCCGTGTACGCGTTGAACGCTTGTTTAAGGACGGCGTAGAGGGCATCGTTTTGGAGAGGGTGACCGACTGAATTGGATTGGTGGCGGTAGCCAAAAGGAGAAAAAATGAAGAAGATTGCAAGCTTTACAGTGGATCACGATTTTGTAGAGAAGGGAATGTATATATCCCGTATTGACGGGGATGTGGTGACCTACGACGTGAGAATGAAAAAGCCGAACGGCGGGGAGTATTTGCAAATGCCCGCGGCGCACACGTTAGAGCATTTATTTGCCACCTACGCGCGCAACAGCGGCGTGGGGGATCAGGTGATCTACGTTGGACCGATGGGGTGCCGCACGGGGTTCTATTTTTTGGTGCGGGACAGCGTGTCCCATCAGCGCGCGATTGAGATCGTGCGGGAGGGAATGGCGTTTGCGCGGGATTTCGTCGGAGAGATCCCCGGGGTCAGCCGCAAGGAATGCGGGAATTATTTAGAGCATGATTTTGCGGGGGCGAAGGAGATTGGCTCGGATATGTACGAAGTGTTGAAAAATTGGACGGCAGACAAGCTTGCCTACCGTCTTTGTGAATAAAAAAGGAGAAAATTTGGTATGGAAAACTGTATTTTTTGTAAGATCATAGCGGGGGAAATTCCGTCGGCGCGGGTGTATGAGGACGAGAAGATGATCGTCATCAACGACATTGCGCCCAAGGCGAAGAAGCATTATCTTTGTATCCCCAAGGAGCATTTTGCGCTGCTTTCGGAGATGGACGAAGGACGGGCGGCGGTATTGGCGCATTGTTTTACCGTGGCGGCGAAAAACCACGCGGCGTGGGGCTTGGAAAAGGGATACCGCGCGATCATCAACCAAGGCGCGGACGGCGGGCAGGCGGTGCCGCACCTGCATATTCATCTTCTCGGCGGAGAGCCGTTGAAGGATTTTTAATGGGGCGTAGAGCATAAGATAGGTATAAAACGAAAGAGGTTTGTCGATAATCCTTTCGCATCGTAAGGTGCGGAGGGATTTTTTATGCGGTTTTTTGGTAAGAATTGGATAAAAAACGGGTTGGCGTTGGCGTTTGTTTCCGTTTGCGCGGGGGCGTTGGCGTTGTTTTTTGCCTGCCCTTTTTGCGCCGTAGAGGGGGAAAAGGGGTATTTTTTATATTCGGAATCCTCGCAGGCGGTTATCAAAGATAGCTTTTCCTTGAAAGAGGCGTTTTTTTTGACGGGACAAAGCGTGCGTGTGGAGTTGGATTTTGAGGCGGATAAAGACCGTGAAGAATGGGTGCGAGGCGAGTTGGAACGGTGGAAGGCGGTGCTGTTATTTAAGGAAAATGCGGACGGGGTAGTTTGTTATTATGCGTATTCTTCCCGTTTGGGACGGGGAATTCCGCTGAACGGGGAGTTTGTCAATTTGCATATTGCCGTGCGCGGGAACGTGGCGACGGTGGGAAGTCCGATTTTGTTCGGGGGGTATTGATTCGGTTTTTTGCCGCTTGCGCAAAAAAAATTTAAAAAGAGGGTATAAAAGGGGTGCGCGGCGGGAATACATTACATACAAAAAATTTCGGAGGCAGAAAAATGAAGAACGAAAACGGAAACGGAAAAAGAAGCTGGAAAGAGGCGGCGAAGGATAAGAAATTTTACCTTTATACCGTCATTGGGTGCGCGGTGGTGCTGCTGTCGCTGGTGATTGTGGCGGTGGCAACTACGTTAGGTTCGGGCGGGAAAAATTCCGTCGGGGTAAATAATGGGACGCAAAATTCGTCGGGTGTTGGCGGTAACGGCGGGAACAATGGAAACAGCGGGAACAACGGAAATAATGGAAACAGCGGGAACAACGGAAACAACGGTTCGGACAAGCCCGTGGTGGGTGAAAACGAGGCGGCGTTGCCCGTGGCGAGCGTGGAGGTTGTCAACGATTACGGATTCTTTTATAATCAGACGCTGAACAGCTATTACGAGCACGTAGGTATGGATTTTGCCGCGGAAGCGGGTACGGCGGTGATGGCGATGCAAAGCGGGGTCATCGAAAGCATTTATCGCGACGATTTGTTGACGGGAACAGAGATCGTCATTGACCACGGCGACGGCTTGAAGAGCGTGTATCGCTTCGTCGAGGTTGCCGAAGGGCTGGAGGTGGGCGACGAGGTGGAACGCGGTCAGCAAATTGCGGTGGTTGCCGAAGCGAACGGGAACGAATATAAGGACGGCGCGCATTTGCATTTTGAGATTTTGAAAAATGACAAGAACGTCGATCCTGCGACCTATTTGACTTTGGACGAAAAGTGATAGAAAATTGAATTTTGGATAAAAAACGGCGAAAGCTCGCCGTTTTTTGCGTGAAAATATTGACAAAAAGGGTGTGAAGTGGTACAATAAGCTTGCGACATAAAACTTTATCCTGTAAAAAAGTATGCTTCTCGGGTAGGAGTGTACCTTTTCGCGTTCCATAAATCTTTTTTATAGGGTACGTTTATGTTTTGTGTCGCAGCAAAGCGAAAAGCACATTTTTATCGGGTGTCGTTTCGTTTTGCGAAGCGGCACTTTTTTTTATTTGCGGGAATAATTTTTTGGAGGATCTTTTATGAAGCGGAAAAAGATTTTAACCATTCTTTTGTCGTGCATGCTTAGCCTGTTTTGTATGGCTTTTGGCGTTGGCTGCGGTGGCGGCAACGATAGCGGAAATGGCGGGAGCAGCATTGAAAGCGGCGATGGCAGCGGGGATAGCGGTGAAAAGCCCGCTGAGAAGGTTACGGTGACCTACAACGCGAACGGCGGAACGTTTGCGGGCGGCGGATCGACCCAAACGGTGACGGTAGATGAGGACTCTACGTTGGTTGCGCCCGAATCCCCTTCGCGTGAGAATTATACCTTTGCGGGTTGGGCGAAAAATAGCCTTGGGACGGAGATGTGGAACTTTGCGACGGATAAGGTGACGGGGAACGTGACTTTGTATGCCACTTGGTCGCAGGAGTCTGCTACGATTTTGAGTGTAGATGGGGCGAGCATTGAAGAATTGAAGATTTTTATGTTGGTAGATAAAGATACCGACAGCGTTTCGCTTGCAAATAAGGTTGTTTGTACGGACGACAGCGTTTGGCGGCTGTATTATGACAAGCTGGGGCAAGTGGAGATCCCTACCAAGATTGCGGCGGGCTCTGCCGGAGCGTTGCTGGGCGGCGACAATATTTTCTATATCGTCGTTACTTCGCAAAACGGGGCTCAGGTGAACGTGTATGAATTGAACGTACATAGAAGCCATGCTGTTGCGGTAAATTATTACGACGGGGAAGAACTGTTGAAAACGGAAACGGCATACACGGGCGAGGAGTTTTCGACGGACTACGTACCTGAAATTAAGGGATATACCTTTAACGGCTGGAAGGATTATACTGCGAAGGTGCTGTGGGAAGGGCTGGATTTGTATGCGGATAAGACGGTGAACACCTACAAGGTGACCTACGACGAAAACGGCGGGGAGGAGCTGTCGGAGAGCGATTTGACGGTGACCTATGACGAGACTTACGAATTGGCGAAGCCGACAAGGACGGGATATACCTTCCTTGGGTGGTATAACGGCGAAGATCCGTTGACGGACGACGAGGGCGAAGGGGTGACCGAATGGGCATACGACGAGGACGTGACGGCGGTGGCAAAATGGCAGGCGAACGTGTATGAGGTGACTTTACATAACACGCAAGGCGGAAGCGTGTCGGGCGGCGGAGAACACTCTTACGACAGCAAGGTGACGGTGACGGCGACGACGGACCGCGGGTATATTTGGCTGGGCTGGTACGATAAGGACGACGCGTTGGTATCCAGCGAGCTTTCCTATGAGTTTACAATGGGCTTTGACGTGAGCTATACGGCGAAGTGGAGCAAGGTTGCGGTCGTTTTGGAAAGAAGTGACGTTTGGGCTGGCGGCGTGAGTTTCTTGAACGGGGCGTACGTGAACGGGCAGGACGTAACGGTGACGGCGGAGACGTATTCGGGCTACGTTTGGCTGGGTTGGTATAGCGGTGAAACGCTGTTGACGGAAGAACTGAGCTATACCTTTAAAATGACGGTGGATAGCGCGACCTATACGGCGAAGTGGTGCAAGGTGGCGACGGAGAAGAATATCGAGGCTGCGGGTACGGCGACTGCGTTGGACGGGAAATACGTGAAGGGGCAGGAAGTGACGGTGACGGCGGAAACGAACCCCGGGTATATGTTCCTTGGTTGGTATAACGGCGAAACGCTGTTGACAGAAGAAGCGAGCTATACCTTTAAGATGCCTGCGGAAAGCGTGACCTATACGGCGAAGTGGAAAGAATTGACGGCATTGAAAAATTTTGAGTTTACGTATGAAGGGGACGTTTGCGTGATTACAGGGATAAAGGACAAGACGGTGACGGAGATTGTCGTGCCTGATTACGTTACCTCCATTGAAAAAGGCGCGTTTTCTGGCTGTTCGAATTTGGAAAAGATAACCATTCCGTTTGTGGGCGACGCTGTCGGAAAAACGGCAAGCGATAGCTATCAATACCCCTTCGGGTACATTTTCGGGGAGAATTCTTATACGGGTTCCACGAAGGTTTCGCAAAGCTATTACGGGTCCAATCCGAACAGCGTTACGAGTTCTAATTATTATATCCCGACGGGGTTGACGGCGGTGACGGTTACCGGCGGGGATATTTTGTACAGCGCGTTTCGTGATTGTGATAGCTTGACGAGCGTGACGCTTGGCGACGGAGTGAAAAGCATTGGAGCTTGGGCGTTCCGTGAGTGTTCTAACTTAACGAACGTGGCGATCGGGAACGGCGTGACGAGTATTGGCAAAGAGGCGTTTTATAACTGCCAGAATTTGGCGAACGTGGCGATCGGAAACAGCGTGGAGATTATTGACGAACTCGCGTTTCAACATTGCTACGATTTGAAGAGCGTAGTGATCCCCGACAGCGTGAAAAGCATTGGGAAAGAGGCGTTTGGCGCTTGTAGCGGCTTGACGGACGTGAAAATTGGGAACGGAGTGACGAGCATTGGGGAGTCTGCGTTCAATGGTTGTAGCGGCTTGAAAAATTTTGCGTTTGGGACCGCTGTGGAGAGCATTGGGAAAAGCGCGTTTGAGGGGTGCCGCAGCTTGGAGAGTGTGGTGATTCCTGACCACGTGACGAGTATGGGGGATTCTGTATTTAAAAATTGTAGCAATTTGACGGCTGTAACGATTGGGAAAGGGATTACTGCCATTGGCAAAGAAGCGTTTTACGTTTGTAGCAAGCTGACGGGCATAGAGATCCCCGATGGCGTAACGAGTATAGGCGATTATGCATTTGGGTTCTGCGAAAAATTATCAAGCTTGTCCATCGGCAAAAACGTGCAAAGTATTGGTGTTGGTGCGTTTGAAAGCTGTCTTAGCTTAGTAAGCGTAGTGATTCCCGAAAAAGTGACGAGTGTTGCGGAGTACACGTTCTCTAATTGCAGCGGTTTGGCGAGTGTAGTGATTGGCGACGGCGTAACGAGCATTGGAAGGGACGCATTTTCTAATTGCAGTGGCTTGCTGAGCGTGGTGATCGGTGACGGTGTAACGAACATCGGATATTATGCATTTTCTAATTGCAGTAGCTTGACGAGCGTAGTGGTAGGTGTCAGCGTAACAAGCATTGAGTCTTTGGCGTTCTATAACTGCGGTGGCTTGGTGAACGCGTATTATAAAGGCACGGCAGAAAGTTGGGATAAAATTACCATGGGGGATTATAACTTCAATCTGATGGGTGCGACGAGGTATTATTACAGCGAGAGCGCGCCGACGGAAACGACAGAGAGCGGAAAATATTGGCGGTACGTAGATGGAATGCCGACGGTGTGGACGTATAATGCGACGGCGGGCAAATGGGAATAAGTGTGAGAAAAAAATCGAGCGGGCGAGAGGAAAAATCGCCCGCGATTTTTTTTGAATGAATTGCGCCTTATGGCGCGTGAATTGCCGACAAAGTCGGCGTGAATTGAAACGCTGCCCGCGTTTCGTGAATTGCAAAGCATGGCTTTGCGTTGTGGTAGGATTGATAGGGCGCGAACTGAGTTCGCTTGGATTGGGGTTGGTTTTGCGCAAGCAAGGCTTGCGAGTGACTGCGAAGGCGGTCAGGGGGCGCAACCTGTCGGTTGCTTAATGGGGGCTTTATGGCGGCTGTCGCCGCTTGTACGCCTACGGCGTAGTGGCGCGAACTTGCGTTCGCTTTGATAAGTCCGTTTTGCGCAAGCAAAGCTTGCGAATGACCGCAAGGCGGTCAAGGGGCGCAACCTGCGGTTGCT
>JAZKXM010000137.1:0-18507 GCA_045611585.1 Candidatus Scatosoma sp.
TCTCATTTCTTTCTTATTCTATTTTTAATCTGCTTTCTACCGAACGTCAGCTCGGCTTTGCTATCCCCTCGCGGCGGACAGCTTGTATATCATACCACAACCCCCTATCCCTTGTCAAGCAAATTTTCGCACTTTTTTAAAATTTTTTTTAAAAGTTTTTTAAATTTTTTTTAACGGCTTTTTGTGGGCTTTTTCAATCCTTTTTAAGAAAATTTTTGCTTTACGGCGGAAAGATTTTCGTTGACTTTACGCGCGCGCGTGTGTACAATATTATATATACAAAAAAATAATACGGAAATTCTTTCCCCTTTAACCTATAAAGGCAAGCTTTCCGTTTTGGGAGATCACTATGTTTAAAAACCTTCGTATCGCAAGCGCGATTGTTGCGGCGGCGTTTGTCGCGGCGGTAATGCCCGTCGGCACCATAGTCAGCTGGACGGCGGCGATTATCTGTGCAATGTGCGCGTTTCTCTTTTTCGGCTTGACCCTCGTCTTTAAGCAAATGCAAGAATCCGCCGAACAAAACAAAGAAAACGCCAACCGACCGCAGGGCGACTTTTTCAACCCCGCACCCCCTACGGAGAAAAACGAAACCGAGTCCATCCCCGCCCCTATACAAAGCCCCACGGGCGAAAGCAAAAAGGACAAATAATTTTCCGCTTGGAGAAAAAAATTTTTTTCACGTGTCTTGACAAAGGGCTATTTTCATAGTATAATATCACAAAACAATAAAGGAGGCTTTTATTATGACTTTTGATAAATGGTTTAATAAGCAATCTACGCTTGTGAAAGCGATTTTGCTGTTGTTGCCCGCCGTAGGCTGGATTTGCGAATGCTTAATCAGATTGTCCGTTGCTCTTCGCACAAAGAGCGTCGTTCATATTCTGGTATTTTTGCTGTTCCTGCTCGTAGGTTGGGGCTGGTTCCTTGGCGCGATCGATTTCGTTTATATGCTAGTCACAGGACACCTTATTTTAGGAAAATAACCTAAATAAAAAACGAAAAAACCGCTTTGGCGTTCATACGCGCCAAGGCGGTTTTATTTCTCACACATATTTTAAAAATATTTTTTCAACCAAATAGTCCGTCAGTCGTTAAACGGTTCGACGATATCCAAAAATTCTTCAATCCGATACAAATCCTCAGCCGAATAATAATCTATGTAAATGCGCCCCTTCTTATCGTTGCCGATAAGGGTAACCTTCGTGCGGAAGATCCCGCGCATACGCTCGACCAACGCCTTTAATTCTTCCCCCTTCGCGGCGGCAAGCGCGTCCTTTTCCCGCTGCAAGATTTCGGGCGGAGTCAAAAACGCCTTTACGGCGCGTTCCATTTCGCGCACTGAATATTCGCGATGCAACGCCTCGCGCGCAAACGCATACTGCTTGTCCTTCGGCACCTTCACCAGCGTCCTAGCGTGTCCTGCGGACAGAGTCCCACTTTCGACCAACCCCACCACTTCGGGGGCAAGGGTCAAAAGCCGCATAGTATTCGCAACGGCGGGACGGGATTTCCCGATAAGGTTTGCCACCTCGTCCTGCGTTAAAGAATATTCTTTGATTAGGCGCCCCATCAGGTACGCCTCCTCCATCGCGCCCAGCCCTTCCGTTTTCAACCGCTCGGTCAAGCGGAAAATTTCCGCATTTTTTTCGCTGAATTTATAAACGCGAGCCGTTACCTCGGTCACACCCGACGCAACCGCCGCGCAAAAATCCTTTTCTGCAGCAAGCAGCTTGTATTTCCCGTCGGACAGCTCGTTGACGGCAAAGGTAGGCGTTCCGTTCAGCATAAAATACGCCGCGCGGCTACGCAAAGTTTTTTCTTCAAAATCTTCTGTAGAATACGCCGATGAAATTTGCCGAACGGGAATCACGCGTTCCTTCCATTCAGCGGAAAAAGCCGTTTTCTTTTTCATAAAATCACTCCGTCGTTCTTCTTATTTTAATAAAGCGAAATGATTGCAAACACCCTCATTTGCAATCATTTCCGTTCTTTTCGTTATGCCTGCGGCGCAGCCGAATCCCCAGACTCAGCCGACTCCGTCGAACCCGTCGAGCCTACGAGATGTTCGGGAGAAGGACTGGTCATAGACGCGAAAGGATTTTCGCGCGGAGTCCCCTCTTTGCCGTCCATATATTCAATGACTTCGGTATAGCTTGCGCCCTTCATCAGCATCCCAACTTCTTCGGTGTAGATGGTTTCCTTTTCTACCAAAACGCGGGACATATTGTCCAAAATGCTTCTGTTTTCTTTCAACAGCTTGGTTGCTCTTTCGTGCGCAGACGCAATCAACCGCCGAATTTCATTGTCGATCGTATTCGCCGTTTCCTGCGAATAGCTCTTATCCGAATGTCCGTATTCCATCCCGACAAATACGGGCTGGTCAGAATCGTACGCCACAAGCCCAAGCTTGTCGCTCATACCCCACTGCGTCACCATTCTGCGCGCAATCGAAGAAACGTGTTGAAGGTCTGCGCTTGCACCCGTCGTTACGTCCTGAATCACAAGTTCTTCCGCGACGCGCCCGCCCAAGGACATACAAATATTGTCGATCAGCTTGTTATACGAAACGTCGTTGTCGTCCGTATCGGGTCTGGTCATCGTATAGCCCGCCGCCCTGCCGCGAGGGATAATAGACACTTCGTGGACGGGATCGCAATGCTTGCAAAGGCAAGCCAATACCGCGTGACCCGCTTCGTGATACGCCGTACAGCGCTTGTCGGATTCGGTAACGACGCGGCTCTTCTTTTGCGGACCCATCAACACCTTGTTGATTCCGTCGTACAGTTCAAGATTACCGATCAAGCTCTTGCCCGCGCGCGCCGCCAAAATAGCCGCTTCATTGAGCAGGTTGGCAAGCTCCGCGCCCGAAAATCCCGCCGTAATCCGCGCCACCGTCTTAAAGTTGACGTCGGGCGACATCGGCTTATTTCTTGCGTGAACCTTCAAAATTTGCTCTCTGCCCTTTACGTCGGGAAGATTGACGTTGATACGTCTGTCAAAACGACCGGGACGAAGCAAAGCGGGGTCAAGAATATCCTCACGGTTGGTCGCCGCCATTACGATAATTCCCTCGTTCGCCTCAAACCCGTCCATTTGCACAAGGATTTGGTTGAGGGTTTGCTCTCTTTCGTCGTGACCGCCGCCAAGACCCGCGCCTCTGCGCCGCCCCACGGCGTCAATTTCGTCAATGAAAATAATACAAGGCTGGTTCTTCTTTGCTACGTCAAACAAATCGCGAACACGCGACGCGCCGACGCCGACGTACATTTCAACGAAGTCAGACCCCGAAACGGAGAAGAAGGGAACGCCCGCCTCCCCTGCAACCGCCTTGGCAAACAGAGTTTTACCCGTTCCCGGAGGGCCTACCAGCAGTACGCCCGACGGGATCCGCGCGCCAAGATCGGAAAATTTCTTGGGGGATTTCAAAAATTCCACCACTTCTTTCAGTTCTTCTTTTTCTTCTTCCGCGCCCGCAACGTCCGCAAACCGCACCTTCAAATTGCTTTGCACGTGCGCCTTCGTCTTGCCGATGCTCATTGCCTTGCCACTGCCGCCGTTGACAGCCGATCTCATCAAAAGGAAGAACAAAAGGGAAACCACCGCAATCCCCAAGATAGGCATAAAGCTTTGCAACCAGCTGCCCGCGTTGGGATCGGTGAATTCCACCGTCAGCTTAGAAAGCGCGTCCGCCGACATTCCTTTCGCTTCGCAATTTTGCATAAAGGACTGCCAGTCCTCCATACCGTAAACGCTAGGCGCGATCGTCGTGAAGGATTTTCCGTCCGCCGTAACGCCCGTCCATTCGTACGCGTTGATGAACACTTCCTCAATTTCGCCGAGGATTACCTTGTTTTCAAACTGCGTAAATTTAATTTCCGTCGCCGCGCCAAGGATATCCGACATCAATACCCCGATCAAGATCGCCAACACGACGCCTACGATAATCCAAGTGATTGTCTTTGATTTTTTACTCAAAATAAAACTCCTTTTAATACCGTTCTCTCCAACGGTATCCGCCTTACAAAATTCGCTTGATTATTTATAAACCGTTTTAACGGTTTTTAAATACCCCGCTGCAATTTTTTATTATTTTACCACAATTTTTCCCCTTTTTCAAGCACTTTTGCCCGTATTTAAGAATATTTAACAAACGTTCACCTCTTTATCATACACGCCCCGCCCCTTCTCCCCCTTTCCCCACTTTTTTCGACAATTTTTATAAAAATACGAACATTTGTTTGACTTTTTATAGAAAACCGTGCTACAATAGAAAAAAGGACGAGGGGGGTACAAACAATGATCGACGAAGAACGGCTGAAAATTTTAACAGACGGCGCAAAATACGACGTATCTTGTTCCTCGTCAGGCTCGCGGCGAAAAGCGGTAAAGGGCGGGCTGGGCGACGCCGCGTTCGGCGGAATTTGTCATTCCTTTACGCAGGACGGTCGGTGTATTTCGCTACTAAAAATTTTGATGAGTAACGATTGCGTTTTCGATTGCAAATATTGCCCAAACCGACGGGGCGCGGACGTTCCTCGCGCCACGCTCACCCCCGAAGAAATTTGTCAGCTGACGGTGGCGTTTTATCGTCGAAACTATATCGAGGGATTGTTTTTATCCTCTGCGGTGCTGAAAAATCCCGATTATACTATGGAGCTTTTATACCAAACGGTATATTTGCTGCGCACAAAGTACCGCTTCAACGGGTACGTGCATTTAAAAGGGATACCGCACGCGGACAAACGGCTGACGGATATGGCGGCAAGCCTCGTCGATCGAATGAGCTACAACGTAGAGCTGCCCAGCGAAAAGAGCTTAAAGCTGCTTGCCCCGCAAAAGACGAAAGAAAGCGTTTTTTCGCCCATGAAACAGCTGTTTGAGGGCAGGCAGCAATACGTTGCCGAACGCAAAAGCGCGGGGATAGCGGTACGCAAAGGAACGGGACGGTTTTTGCCCGCAGGGCAAACTACGCAAATGATCGTGGGCGCGACAGACGAAAAGGACGGAAAAATTATACGGCTGACGGAGGCGATTTACCGTCGGTTTGATTTGAAACGGGTGTATTATTCGGCGTATATTCCCGTCGTCAACGACCCCCTTTTACCCACCCAAACGACGGGCTTGTTACGCGAACATAGGCTGTATCAAGCGGATTGGCTGTTGCGCTTTTACGGGTTTACCGCCGACGAGATCGCGCCCGTTGAGGAAGATTTACCAATGGAATACGACCCAAAGTGCGCTTGGGCGCTTCGCAATATGCACTTTTTCCCCGTCGAGGTAAACAAGGCGGACGTCGAAACGTTGTTGCGCGTTCCGGGGATCGGCGCGAAGGGCGCGTATAAAATCGTCGCCGCAAGGCGGCACGCAACGCTCTCCTTTGAAGATTTGCAAAGGATGCGTATCGTTTTAAAAAGAGCAAAACATTTTATCACCTGCAACGGAAAATTTTTCGGCTGTGACGAGCCGTCAAGGGTCAAATTCCAGCTGATGCTGGCGGAACGGTCGGATACGGCAAAGCAAACCTCTATCTTCGACGAAAGCTCCTTCAACGCGTCCCTGCCCCCCTCTTTTTTCCGCTCGGAGGAGTTTATCCCCCTTTTAGGGCAAGGGGCGGAAAGCTTTTTACTGCACTCCACTCCCCAAATTGCAAAAAGCACGCTAACGGGCGAGCTGTAATCTTTTTTACAAAATAAAAATAACGAAAAAAAGAGGGTCTATGCGACGTTTATATCATTTTGACGAAGGGAACGAGCAAGCGTTTTACACCGCCGTTTTCGACGCGTACAAGGACGAAACCGCCTATTTATTTTCCTCTGCGCAGCAGCAAACTGCGCTGGACGATTGTTATACGGAAGTAACGGAAGACGAAGAAAAAGCCCGCCGAGTTCTCAAAAAAATCAATGCAATCGACCGCCGCGCGGCGTTTGAAGTAAGCTGCATTTTGCGCACCCCCTATCCCGACCGCGAGCAAACAGCTTTTTTATATATTCGGTTGTTGGTGCAAACAAGTGCGCCCGTACGGGGAAAACTGACCGTTCCCGCCGTCCGTCGGGCGATGGATCTCGTTTATAAGGTAACGGGAGAAACGCACAATATGAAGGGATTTTTACGCTTTCAAGAAACGGAAGGAGGGGTCTTTTACGCTCCCTTTTCCCCCGATAACGACGTTTTAGATTTGCTGATGCCTCATTTTTTAAACCGCTTTCAGGGCGTTCCTTTCGTCATTCACGACGTCGCGCGCGGACTTGCTGGGATCGGCAAAGAGGGCAAATTTTTCATTGTTCCCGCCGCAAAAGCGACGGTGACGGTCACCGCCGAGGAAAGCTTTTTTTGCGAGCTTTGGAGAAGCTATTATTCTACCGTCGCCATCACCGCCCGTAAAAACGAAAAGCAAATGAAAAAGAGTATGCCCGTCCGCTATTGGAAATTTTTACCTGAAAAACAAGACGGTTTATTTTTATAAACCAAGCGGTTAATTTATTCGTTTGTTTTACATTTATACACCCGCTGCATAAACGAAAGGTTTTCCACATTTCAGCATAAAAAACAAACGTTTGGGGATAACTTTTAACAAAATTGCAAATTTCGACATAATTTTTATCCGCTTTTTCCACAATTTTTAGGGTTATCCACACCATTTCTTGTGGAAAAGTATCCTCTCATTATGCACGAATACAATTTTTATCCACAATTTTTTTCTTTTTCAACAAAAAAACGCCCATTTTTGGGCGTTTTGCGGTTTTGTTAAAGCAATTTTACAAAAAATATCCACATTTTCATTTTTTTGGCGGTGGAAAACCCCTTTCTTTTCCACAAGCGGGTGGACAACTTTTTTAAAACGAAAAAAATATCAACTGCATAATGCGTATTTATTTATAAATTTCTCTATCGCGGCTCGCGCTTTTTTCAAACAGCAGATCGGCAAGCGCGTCCGAAAGCACTTCCGCCATTTTGTACACCAAATTCAGCCGCGTTTGGTTTAACAGTGCGTAATTGCCAATGGATTTTTCCGCGACAATCCCCATCACCGAAAGATCCCCCACGTCGCCAAGATCCTTGTTTGCCCCCGCGCCCGGCCGAAGGGGTTGATCGGACACCTTGATCAGCCCGATATCCCCCGCTCCGCCCACTGCGGCGTCCACCGCAATAACGGGGACGTGCGGGTGGGTACTTTTTAAAAATTCGCGCACGTATTTCATTTCTTTGGCGGTGACGGGGGAGGAGAGAGTGCCGTAGATAAATGCGCCGAGGCCTTGCGTTTTGCGCTTTAACATAGAGCCCGTAATAGGCCCTAAACAATCGCCGATGGCAAGATCGCTGCCCACGCAAAGCACCACGGGAAGGGTGGAGGAAAAGTCGTTTTTATCCTCTTGCGCACCGCTTAAAATTTTCTTTAATTGCGTACCTGCCCCCTCCTTTTTTAATGGAAAGGTCAATTTTTTACCCACCCCAAACAAGGGCTTTTGCGGCTTTTTTAAAGGCGGTTTTTTGCTTTGCGTTTGCTGTAAAAACCGCTCGATCGACACCGCCACTCCGTTGACGGCGAAGCCGTTATATACGTTGAACGAATACTCCATTTTTATCCCCTAAAAATTCTTTACTTGTCAATTATTTCCACGCATTCCGCTATTTATACACCGCAAAAAACAATTTATCCAAAAAGACTTGAAAATTTCAAAAATATATGATACAATAAAAATGCGCGTATGCCTTTTCACAGCTGGGATACAAGCTATTAGGCATAATGGACGAAAAATTCGGGTATAAATAGAAGGAAATAGTAAGAGGAAAAATTATGTTTCAACAACTTTGCGCGGTAACTTTTCATTATATCCTCGACGCGATTGTCGTGATCGCGCTGATTATTTTTGCATTGAAGGACGCAAGAAAGGGCTTCGTCGGGTGTTTGTTGGGCTTTGCCACCACCCTTTTGGCGCTGGTCATCGCCTTTACCCTCGCCGACGAATTTGTCGGCTGGACGGGGAACTTTTTTGGGCTTGCCCCGAAATTGGAAAAAGGGATCATAAACAAACTGTCCTCTATCAAAGCTTTTGCATTGGACGTTTCCAACGAGGGCTTGAAGGAGGCGTTGGCGGGGGCAAACCTTCCCTCTTTTATCGCGGACGCCATTGTTGCCGAAGTGGGAGATTCGACCATCCCCGCAGGAACGACGATCGCCATGCTGGCGGGTGCGAAAATTGCGGAAATTTTGATCGTCTTTTTGGCGGGCGTAGTGCTTTTCTTCGTTTCCAAATTGGTGTTAAAGCTGATTGCAAAAATTTTGAACGGCGTTGTCAATTCGATCCCCCTTGTCGGCGGAGTAAACCGCTTGTTAGGCGCGGCGGTGGGCGCGTTAAAATGCTTTTTAATCGTTTGTACCGTTTTGTCCGTACTTTCCTTTATCCCCAGCGCGGGCGTTACCGCGTTTATGGACAAAACTCTGTTTGTCGGCGCGCTGTATAAAAACAATCCGCTGGGCTATATCCTTTCTTGGATAGGGCTGTAACCCTTTCTAAAAAAACAAAACCCCCTCTTGTACGGTCGGCAACCGTCGAAAGAGGGGGTTCTTTTTTATTATCTTATTTGTTTATAAGTTTTTTCTGCCGCCGTCTAAAAAGAGGGGCGAGCCGCGTTTTTGCATTCTTTTAATGAAAAAATACAAAGGAGTTCCCAGCCCGTACACCCAAACGGATTGGGTAACAAACAAGGACGCGGCAAAGAAAAGGTACGCCGAAAGCGCCGTTTGTTGCCCGCCCATATCCCCGCATAAAAATACGATAACAAGCGGAATGATCAGCGCGTTGAAAAGCACGGGAAATATGCCGCCTAAGGACAGCTTTACCACGTCTTTTTTTAAAAATCTGCCTACCACGTACGAAAACACCGCCGCAAGCAGGGTGGCAAGCGATCCGATAAAAACGTCGTAGATCGCAAAGGGGGAGGTGACGTTAGACAGCATACAGCCAACGTACAGCGCGGGAATTGCCTCTACAAAAAAAAGTGGCAATATACAAAGCGCCTCCGCGGGACGGATCTGTAAAAATCCGTTGTGGGCAAGCCCACCGAACGCGTAAGTAAGCACAACGTATAAAGCCGCTATCACGCCCGCGCGACAAAGCCGCGCGGTAGTCCAAGTTTTGTTCATTTGTTTTACCTCGGTTTTTTTATTTTTTTTATGGGAAGTGTTTGCCGAAAACCTTCCCTTTTATACTTTTTTAAGACCGTATCCTGTCTTTTAAAGGAGAGCTTTCCCCTTTTTATCAATCGTTATTGTCCTTGCTGTTGCCAAGGAAGGTGCCGAAAAAGTCTGACTTTTTCAAGCTGGTGCCGCCCGTTTGTTCGGTAGAGCCGCCGTTGAAGCCGCCCTCTCTCTTTTTGTTGTAGGGCTTTTTGAAGCCGTCGCGGTTGCCGTACGGTTTTTTATAGCCGTCACGACCGTCACGCTTGCCGTAGCCGCCCCGACGTCTGTCGTTGCCGCGTTCCGTCCGTGCGGGCATTGCGGGTCTGTCGGGATCAAGCACGTTGTCGGGAATGATGACGATATATCTATACGGTTCTTTCCCTTCGCTTTGCGTGGAAACACCTTCCTCTTCGGAAAGCGCCGCGTGAATAATCCGTCTTTCGTACGGGTTCATCGGCTCTAACTTGATTTTCTTTTGCAATCTGGTTGCCTTTTGCGCAAGGTTGCTTGCCAGCTTTTTCAAGGTTGCCTCGCGGTTTTCGCGGTAATTTTCGCAATCGACCACGACCCGTTTATAATCGTCCCTGCCAATGTTTGCCACCGCGCCAGCCAGCGTTTGTACCGCGTCCAACATCGCGCCGCGTTTGCCGATCACCGAGTTGGTGTTTGCTGCGGTTACGTTAATTTCGATTTTTTCGCCTTCGGAAACCAGATCGGTACAAGCGGTGATATGAAGGATCTCAAACAGCCCTTCCAAAAATTCTACCGCGCGTTGTCCGTCCGTCTTTTCCGCGCCGTTATCCGTGCTTTTTTCGCAAGCTTTTTGAGCTTCCGCCTCGTCGGTTGCGTCCGTCGTTTCCGTCGTTTTTAACGCGATTTCCACGCGCGCTTTCACCGACCCGAACAGTTTTTTCTTGCCTTCTTCCAAAACGCGAATTTCTGCGTTTTCCGCCGTTACGCCCAGCTCTTGCAAGCCCTTTTCAACGGCCTCTTCTACCGTTTTTCCCGTAAATTCAGTAAAGTTCATTTTTTTATACTCCCGCTTTCGCCCAACCCTTTTTAACGGGGCGAAATTTTATAATTTTTTGCGAATTTATTTTTTGTCTTTTTTGGATTTGTCGCCGCGCGTAGAAACGGGTCTTGTGCCACGGAACCGTCTGTTATACTGGTCCTGCAACGCCTTTTCTTCCTTTTTCGCAAGCACTACGTCCACGATCTTGTTGATAACGACCGTCATAATCATAGACAAGACGTTACCCGTGATCATATAAAGGGAGAACGCCGCACTGTACATAAACGCAAAGATGGCGAACATAACCGTCATAACGATCATCATCATCTTTTGCTGGGACGCGCCCTGTCCATCTACGGAGGAGAATTTGTTTTGCTCCTTTTGAGAACGCATAGAGATCCATTGTTGCAACAAAATGGTGCCGATGGACAACAAAATGAGGATATAGTACCCGTTTGCTTGGTCCTTTTGCTTGTCTAATTTTTCGGTGACTAAATTATACGTCGTTTTCTTATACGCGTTGGTATAGCCGCCCGATTCCGCTTTGTTAAAGCTTACGTCCTTGCCGTTGATACGGAATTCTTCGCTGGAGGCGGAGGTTTTGAAATCGGAATAGCTTAAAACGGGGCTTTTATACGACGCGTCCGTTTGCCAAACGTTTTTGATCCAAAGGAAAGAGGTTTTATCTTTGACTACGGCATTATATACCTTGACGACCGCCGTTTGTGCTTTACCGATCAAAAGATCTTTACACGCGTCCTCTTTGGAAAGAGAGGGTACCCCGTCCTCGCCCTTGCTTGCCTCGATTGCGGCGTCAACGTCCGTTTTGTAGTCCGCATACACCGCCTCAACGTCCACGTAATAGGTTTTGTTCGCGTTCATATTGTCAAGGGACAGGATATATTCGACGGGGGTCGGGTATTGCGTTTTGTCGTATTCGGCATTCGCTAAAATATAGATATATTTCCCGTTTTCTTTGACCAACAGATAGTCCTTTCCGTCCTCTTCATAATCGGAAATATTACCGTCGGTGATTTCGGGCGAATATTCTAACAGCTGTTCGTTATACGCCTGCACCATATAGTTATAATTTTCGATGGCGGCGTACTGCGCGTACGCGTTGAAGGCGTTGATTGCGACGATAAAGATCACCAAGGAAAGGATCATAGGAAGGCAGGAGGAGAACATGGAAATTCCGTTCGCCTTGTACATTTCCATCAACTTTTGGTTGTACATTGCCTTGTCGTTGGCGTACTGCTTTTGCAGCTTTTCCATCTTTTCCTGATTTTCTTTCATTTTGGTATTTTGCTTGCGCATGGAAATACGCTGATAGACATCAAAGGGCAAAACGACCAGCTTTAAGACGAGGGAAAAGACGATGATACCGACGCCGACAGCCGAAAAGCCGCCGATGATCCATTTGATAATCTTTCCTATCCAGTTGAGTGCGACGGGGAACGTGCCGCCAAAAATGGTGATTTGCGTACCCGCCAAAAGGTTAAATAATTGCATTGTTGATTTGTTTCCGTTTTTTTTATTTTGAAGAACTGCGAGTGTGAACCGCAGAGATAGTTTTCTACCGAAAATCGTTGCTTGTATTTGACCGAAAAGCGGTCATAAGGCGCGAACTGCGTTCGCTTAATTTGGGCTTTGGGCGGCTATCGCCGCGTAGTGACCGCAAAGCAGTCAGAGGCGCAACCTACGGTTGCTTGATTAAGTCCGTTCATTTTGTGGGCTCTGCCCACACCCGCAAGGAACTGAGTTCCTTGACTTCCCGTTATTCGGCAAAGCCGTGGTTCCGTAAAAACGGCGGAGATACGAGCAAGACAAGGCGCGCGAGGATAACCTGAGGGAGTTTACTTTGCGTAAATAACCGAAGGTTGCCACAGCGCAACGCTGTATTGCGACGTACATACGTCGTTTTTTATATGAGCCAGCGTTTCTTTAATATACTCTCCGGCGCCGGATCATACCCGCCTTTCGAGAATGGGTTGCATCTTATTATTCGCCAACAGCCCAAAAGGATTCCAATCAATACGCCATGGTTGTTGATACACTCCATCGTGTATTGCGAACAAGTAGGACGATACAAACACGTATGCCGAGAAAGGTGTTTTTGATAAAAAAGAATCAGCCGCATACAAAGCATTTTTAAATACGGCTTGAATACCCGCCTTCTTAAATATCGAAAATTCTCCGTCAGTAGGCGGGAAAAATATCCCTTTACAATTTTTCCTTCCCTATGATACATATTAGGTCCCGCTTGAATTTTTCCAGCGTATATTCCTCCCGTACCTTAGGCACAAGCACAAAGGAATACGTCCCCTTGATCTCCGTTTGAGCCGCGCGAAACGCCTCGCGAAGTAAACGCTTGATTCGGTTTCTATCGTGTGCCTTTCCGTGCTTTTTGCCGATAGAAATGCCCATTCGGGTTTCTTTAAAGGGCGCGTATATCACCGTCAAAGAAGGGGAAAAGCCACGCTTTCCCTTGTTGAATAATTTTTGAAAATCTGCCTGCTTTTTTAACCTTGCGTATTTCATATTCTTCTTTTTGGGGCGGCTTTGTTCTTTTTCTAATTCCGTATATAATCCGTATATAATTATGAGGAATTTTTTAGGAAATTTTCGACGTTTTCGATCGCGCCTTTTCCTTTAATAAGGTAATTCCTCTCCTTTTGCTAGAAAAGGAAAGGAACTTTCTCGCGTTATTTTTAGATTTTAGTGGGTCAGTCTCTTTCTACCCTTATCTCTACGTCTTTTCAGAACCTTTCTGCCGGCAGTGGTTGCCATTCTCTTTCTAAAACCGTGTACTTTGCTCTTTTGTCTTTTTTTGGGTTGATACGTTCTTTTCATTGTTTTTCTCCTATTATCGGTCGTTCCCGTTTTTTTCTTTTTTTATGCGCGATTCGTCCTTGCCCGCAATCGTGCTAAATTATTATAGCTTTTTTTGCTTGTCCCGTCAAGCGATTTTATCCTTTTTCTTCGTCTTTTCCACTCTTTTCATATCTTTTTTAACAGCGAAAAAGAGGGGCGGCGGATTTTGTACCGCTTTTTCTGACGAGCGGCGGCTGGTTGCTTGGTCGGTTTCTTGATTGTTTTTCGCCAGCTTATTTGCCCACTTATCCGCCAGCTTATTTGCCCGTTCCCGTTCTGACGGGTAAAATCAGGTAAGAGCTGGTTTTGTTTTCTTCGTTTTCTGCCGTGAACGGAGTGACGGGGGTATTGAAGGAGAGCACAATCCGTTCTTCCTCCAACGCCTTCGCCGCGTCTAATAAATATTTGCAGTTCATCGCGATACGCAATTCTTTGCCGACAAGCTCGCCCGCGACGCTTTCGGAGAAATTGCCGATTTCCGAATTTGCGGTGATTTGCAAACCGTTGGGTGTAACGTCAAACACGATAAGGTTGTTTTTGTCACCTCTGATCAATACGGACGCCCGTTCGACGCAGTCGATAAGTTCCGCGCGCTTTACGGTGATTTTTGTGGCAAATTCGACGGGGTAAATGTTTTCTTTTCTAACGAATTCGCCAAGGTACAGACGGGATTTTAACACGGTGTCGCCGATCTGCAAGGACAGCATGTTTTTATTGATATACAGGCGAAGCGACTCGTCAGAGCCGTCCATCATACGCGCGATTTCCACCAGCGTTCTGGCAGGGCAGACGATTTTCATTTTTCCGCTGTCGTTTGCCGCGTCGCATTGCGAAACCGCCATACGGAACCCGTCCAGCGCCGTTGCGTTCAATTTCCCATCCGCGCCTTCCAACAAGCAGCCCTTTAAAATGGGGCGGCTGTCGTCCGTTGCGCAGCAAAACGCCGTTTTTAAAATTAAGTCTTTAAAATCTGCTTGCTTGACCTCGAAATATTCTTCGCCGATTTCGCTGTTGAAAAGAGGAAACTGCTCCGCATCCAACGTTTGCATATGCGTTTCGTTGTCGCCGTAGCCGATTTTGATGCCCGTTTCCTTTTCGGAAATGACGACCTCCATACCCGAAATTTTGCCGACGAAGTCGGAGAAAAATTTACCGTTTACACAAACGGCGCCTTCTTCTAAAACGTCCGCGGCGATCTTTCTTTCGATGGAAATTTCACCGTCGTATGCCGTGAAGGTAACGCCGTCGTTTTTTGCGGCGATTTTGATACATTCTAAAATGGGATTAAGCGTTTTGGTAGAGCAAGCCTTGCTGACGGTCAATGCCGCGTCCGAAAGAAGTAGCCCTTCGCAAACGAATTTCATAACTTTCTTTCCTCCTATGAAAAAGGTATAATTTTCTATCTATATGATTGTACCATGTTTCGCGATTTTTTGCAACCGAAACGAAAGGATTTTTCGTTTTTTTTGCACTCGTTTCCCCCTTATTTTTATCTTGACAAACGCGCGCGTTTGGCGTATAATATTTTTAATCCCTATCAAGGAAAGAAATTTTTGAGGAAGGACGTTTTGAAACAGTTGGAAATGGAAAACATCATATCGGGCGAGGAAAAAAAACCGACGCTGAAAAGCTGCGCCTTTACGGGACATCGAAAGCTGGGAAAGGAGTTTTCGCCGCAGGCAATGACGGAGGCGATCGACAGCGTTATAAAGGCGGGCGTTACCCGTTTTTATAACGGTATGGCGATGGGGTTTGATTTGCTTTCCGCCGAATACGTCCTCACTTTGAAAAAAATATACCCCTCTCTTACGTTGGTCGCTTGTGTGCCGTGCTACGGTCAAGAGAAAAATTTTTCGGACGAGGATAAGGCGAGATACGTTTCCATCTTGAAACGGGCGGACGAAAAGGTGATATTATCCGACAATTATTTTCGCGGGTGTATGCAAAACAGAGATCGGTATATGGCGGATCGCGCGGACGTCTTGATCGCCTACTGTACCAAAAAAGTGGGCGGCGCGGCATATACCGTTAAGTATTTTGAAAAAACTGGAAAGCCTATCCTGTTTATTTAGTTTTCCCCCCCTTCCCTTTTTCTTCTGCCGCGAAACTCCTATGATATTATTATTTAAAATAAATTTAATAGTAGTATTAGTAGGGGCTGTGAAATTGTTGATAAGTTGGATGGAAAACGTCTGCAAGCCTTATTCTATCACGAATTTTTAAGGTGGAAGAGTTGTGTATAACCGCTTTTTTTGTGTGGATAAAAAAGTGGAAAAAAAGTGGAAAAGTGGAAGAAAGACTTTTGTCGAATTTTGGAAGAATTGAATAAATTTGCAAAAATTATGAATAAATTATAAAAAATGAAATTATCCACAAAAGTTGTGCACTTTGTGGATAAATCTATTAACATACGGTGGAGAAGGACGTGGATATGACGGAAAAATTGCAGGCTTACATACGGCAAATCGCGGAAGAAAAGCGGGAGATTTTTAGTAAGTATTACGCTTTGTTGAAGGAATACAACGCAAGGTACAACCTGACGGCGATTATTGAGGAAAAAGAGGTGTTTTACAAGCATTTTTTAGACAGCGCGGCGGGTGAGTTTTTGTTTAAAAAGGGGGCGAAGGTGGCGGAGATAGGCTCGGGCGCGGGCTTCCCCTCCTTGGTGCTGAAAATGCTGCGGCCTGATCTTTGTTTTTCTCTGTTTGAAAGCGTTGGTAAAAAATGTCAGTTTTTGCGTGCGGTTGTGGATAATCTGCAATTAAAAGGAGTGAATATTTATAATATGCGGGCGGAGGACGCCGCGCGGGAGAAAGCGCACCGTGAACAGTATGATTACGTAACGGCGCGTGCGGTTGCGAGAATGAATACGTTGAGCGAATATTGCCTGCCCTTTGCAAAAACGGGCGGTGCGTTTATCGCCTATAAAAGCGGGGATACGACGGAAATTTACGAGGCGGAAAACGCTTATAAGACGTTGGGCGGTAGGTTGAAGGAAGTGATTGAATACAGCCTGCCCGACGGTTACGGCGAGCGCGTTTTGGCGGTGGTAGAAAAGACGAAAAATACCCCCTTTTCTTACCCGCGCGGGCAGGGAAAGGAACGGAAAAATCCCCTTTAAGGAAAGGGAGAGGAGAAAACGGGCATGAGATTTGCTTTTATTGACGGGGAAAAGCTTTGTCTGTATCAAGACGGCAAGGTGATCAAAGAGGAAAGCGGTTACATAACGAAATATCGGGAAAAGGCGTTGGCGGCAACCAAAAATAAGGAATGGAAAAGCCGTACCGACCGTATGATCTCTGACGAGCCTTTTTTTGACGAGGAAAACGGAGTGCGGACGGAGATTTTTTCAATTTGTCCATACTTTGAGGAGGATAAGCTGATATACGCCTTTTCCGTCGATTCGGGCGCGTGTGTATATTTAAAATATTTGCAGGACGAAAAAGGAACGGAGGCGCATGTCGTGTCCTCTAACGAGGTGCAGTTTGGTTCGGTTAGCGTATCCAAGGACGGGCAAACGCTGTTTTCGGTGAAAAAAGGGTACGGCGGGGATATTGCCCTTTTGTCCGCAAACGGAGATTATAAACGGGTGACGGGGGGCGACAGCTTAGACGAAAACCCCTATTTGACGCGTAGCGGAAATATTCTTTTTAACTCTTTTGCCATAGGCAGGTACGAGAACAACGAATTTTGCGAGTATCTTTCTTCCGCTGTGTATTTGCTGAAAACGGGCAACTTGGAAATGCAAACGGTGTTGGAGGACGAAAGCGGAAAATACTCCTTTGTCAAACCGCAAAGCACGGAAAACGAGCTGTACTGTATCTGCTGTGAGAAGGAAAAGGAGAAAAGACAAAATATATTTTTGTCTATCCTATTGATTCCCGTGCGGATTTTGCAGGCGATTGTAGGGTTTATTTCTTTGTTTGTGACCTTGTTTACGGGCAAGCCCTTGGTGGGCGGGAACGGTAAGATTCGGTCGGGATTAGGGGCGGCGAAAGCCCCCAAGGACGGGCGAACGGTAGCGTTGAATAACTACGTTTTCAACGTAAACGAACAGTTGAAACGAAACGCAAAGGAAGCGGACGGAGGGTTTGTCCCCAAGGCGTGTAAGCTGGTGAAGTTCCCTTTTTTTGAAAATGAGTTTTTTGGCGAGAAGGAAAGCGGATTGGACAAAGCGGAGGTGCTGGCAAGCGGCGTGGCGGACTTCGTTTTGATAGAGGAAGAAGGAAAGCAAACGGTGGTTTACACCAATGGTAAGCATATTTTTGCCCTGCAAGACGGGCAAAAACGCAAGCTGTTAGACGTCGATTTTTGTATCCGCTTAGGGGCGGTGAACGTCGGCGGAGGGCAGACGGGATTGTTTGACAGACTGTAAAAAACAATTAAAAAAGCGTAAAAAAAGAAACGGAGAAGGTTTACTTTCCGTTTCTTTTACTTTGTATGGATAGTTATTTCAAAAGAGATACCGTTTCCCCTTCTATCTTTACGCCGTCCTTTGCAAGGAGCTGCAACGCGCCCTCCAAAGCGACAAGCATGGAATCGCCTATCCTCGCAAAGCCGAGCTGTGCCGCCAGCAGGCGGAAAAGTCCCGTTTTTTCCGCGATTACGTTTTGTTTTAACAATTCCTTTAAGCCGTTTGCCAGCTCTTCCGCGCAAATATATTTAACCTCGCGCGGGGGCGCGCCCTTTTTGGGAACGCGAAGCATAGGGATTGGTTTGTCTTTTAAGTACAAAAAGCCGTTGGCGCGAAGAATCCCGAAGGATTCGCAATTTCGCAGTAAGTAACTGAATCTATCGCGGACGACGCCCGTGACCTTTTCCCTGCCGTCGAATAGGAATACGATACGCTTTAACAGCCATTCTTCGCAAAGAGGCGCTTCCTTTTCAAGCATCGCGCGGACGACGGAAAGGACGTTGTGATTGAGAAGCTGGGCGAGAGAAAATTCGTCCGTTTGTTCGTATTCGGGGAAGGAAAATTGCTGATTTTCCACCGTTTTTTCAAAGGACAATCTTTCTGAATTTTTAGTTTTCTTCTTTTCGGGAGAGTTTTTAAACGCCGCTTGTACTGCCGCCAATAGGTTTTCCTTTTCGATACGCTTGTTTCTGAACCAGTCGGTGGACCAAATTCGATAAAATTTCCAGCCCATGCGTTCTAACACTTCTTGGCGAAGCCGATCCCTATCCCTTGTCGTTTTGGTGGAATGATAGTTTTCGCCGTCGCACTCGATTGCCAGCGCATAATCGGCGGAATGGGGGTATTTCACCGCCAAATCTATCTTGAAAGCGGAGCGCCCCACCTTTCGATCCACCGTAAAGCCTTGGCTTTGTAAAAATTCGCAAACCTCCTTTTCAAAAGCGCAGCGGGTGGCTTCAAAGAGGTTGTTTTTTGCGGAGGAGTCCGTATCCAGATTCGCGCCGTTTTCGGCGTAATCGAGAT
>JAZKXM010000138.1:0-4879 GCA_045611585.1 Candidatus Scatosoma sp.
ACACGCCAAGGGTGCGTTCTTTGTACGGCTTGCCCGTTTCGGGGTCTGTTTGCCAAACTATTTTTCCGTCGATAATTTTATAATGAACGTCCTCTTGTCCGTAGGCAAGCGCGATCTTGATTTCGTCGGGGTTGGTATCCAAAGGGGAAACCTTGAGGAGGGTGGAAAGCTTGACATCGTAGAACAGCTCGGTTAAATCGGTGTTCGGGTCGAAAAATACGCCAAGGGTGCGCGCTTCGTAAGGCTTGCCCGTTTCGGGATTTATTTGCCAAACGATTTCGCCGTCGATAATTTTATAATGAGTATCCTTTTCGCCGAACGCAAGCGCCAGTTTCAAAGGGTCTGCGTTTTCGTCCAGAGGGGAGATGTCCAGCAAAGTGGAAAGCTTGACGTCCTCTAAAAGGCTCATAAAATCGGTGTTTTCGTCAAAGAATACGCCCAAAGTGCGCTGTCTGTACAGGTCGCCGTTTTTGTCCTCTAACCATTTGATGGTGTCCTTTTCACCGTCCGCATCCGTGTCGATAAGGTCGTAATGCGTGCCTTCTTCCCCGTACGCAAGCGCAACGATGATAGGGTCGTGGTCTTTGTCGAGGGGGGATTCTTTGAACAGAGTGCCGAGTTCGATTTTTTCAAACAGCTCGGAGCCGTTCATCAAATCGCTGACGGTCGTTTTGGGATAACGCTTTGCAATCGTCAGCTCCTCGTCGATATAGGCGAGGTATTTTCCATCTTTGAGGGCGATATAATAGCTTTTTTCGCCGTCTGTAACGGTGTAGATATCTCCGTTTTTAGTCGCTTCGATCTTGTGTCCGTCCGCGTCGCGCAAAACGCCTTCGTCCATGGTGAATACCATTTGGCGCATAATCGCTTTGCCTTCGGCGTTTTTATCATAGCGGTTTTCGTTGCCGTAAATCAGCGCGGAAAACAGCGCGTCGCTGCTGTCAAGCGGCAGGGCGTCGAGGGGGATTCGGGCGAGGACGGTTTCAAAATTGATTCCGTTTTCCGAGGTAACGTCGCCCAGCGTCAACGGCTTGGCTTTTCCAAGCATTTCGGGCTTGCCGTCTTTTAAAATATAATCGACGTTTTCTTCCCCGTAGCAAATGGCGTTGAGAAGGTCGTTCGTTTCGGTGAACATCCCGATTACGCCGCCCAGCTCTAAACAGCCCGTTTGTTCCTTTAAATATCCGCCAAGATCGCTAAATTTTTTAGCCATCAGCTCGGCATAGTCGATATTCATGCCGATCCCCGACACGCTTTCGACCAAACCGCTTTCGCTTAATATGACGTCAAAATCCTTTTCTTCCAGCTTTTTCAAAAGGTCGGAGATGGTTTCTCCCACCTTAGGAGAGATGGCGTTTAAGGTGTTAAACGAGCCGTTGCCGTTGGAAAATTCCTGTGCGACGCCCGAAAGGGAACCGACCAAGCCCAAAACGGTTTTGGAGGCATATTCCTCGGTTATGTATTCGGTGTAATCAATGTTGGTGCCTGCGTATTTATTGACTGTGTTTACGGCGTCTTTCACGGGCACTTTTGCAACGAGATAATAGCCCGCGCCCGCGATTCCGCCGACGGTGGCGACAATCCCTAAAACAAAGCCCAAAAAGAGCGCGACAATCTTCCCAAGAATCCCGCCGCGACGGGGGGCGGCCGTTCGATTTGTGTTTCTTCTTGCCATAAATATACCTCTCTTTCCCGCCCTTTGATTAAGGTGGGGCGCGTATGCCGCCGCTTGGATTCGGCGTTTATCGCGTACGCGACAAAATTATAAAAAGATTATACAAAATTATTATACAGCATCTTCGCTGAAAATGCAAGGGTTTTTGTGAAAAAATAAAACGGCGGTAAAAATTTACTGCCGTTTTTTGTCCGTTTTCGTCTTTTTCCTTACAAAGCAGGGATTATTCTGCAAAGACGGGGATTTTGTCTAAATAGATGACGTCGGGGCGGTTTGCCGCGTCCCCTTCGGCAAGAACGAAGGCTTTTTTATGTATAATTCCGCCTGCGGCTTGCACTAATTTTTCCAAGCCGATGAGGGAAGCGCCAGTCGAAACTACGTCGTCGATAATCGCTACCTTTTTGCCCTTCAACAGGTCTGCATCGTGCTTGGAAAGGTACAGCTTTTGTTCCTTTCCCGTCGTGATGGAGGATTCGATCTCCGTTTCAATTCCGTCCTGCATATACAGCTTTTTAGATTTTCTCGCCACGGCGTAATATCTTTGTCCCAGCTCGCGTGCGATACAATGGGTCAGCTGTAATCCCTTCGATTCGGCAGTGAGGAGAACTTCGCAATCGGAAACGAGTTCCGCCAGCTTTTTGCCGCAATGCTCCGTCATCGCGCTGTCGCCGTGCAGGTTGAAAAAGGCGATCTTGATGCCGCTGGGCAGAGGCAAAATGGGCAAATCGGCTTCAAAGCCGTTTAAGTTTACTTTGTAATATTCCATTTTTAATACTCCTTTTGCGTAGCAAAAATTTATTACACTATCATTGTAGCACAATTTCCCGAAAAAGTAAACGTTTTTTGCATTATTTTGAAAAGTATTGTAGAAGGAATGGGGCGGGCGCGGAAAAATCTTCTTCCTTTGGGTTGGGGCGGGTAATTGTCTTGACAAGTTTTTGTGAAAATGCTACAATGATACGTAAGCGCGAAGGTCGCGCAGGAGGGTGCTTTGAGTGAGATTACGGCAATTACGCCGCAGGTAAAGGACAAGGGCAGGTGTAATATCTACGTGGACGGCAGGTTTTTTTGCGGGCTGACGCTGGAAACGGCGGTGAAAAACCGTTTAAAGGTGGGGCAGACCGTCGATCCTGCGCGTTTTGCGGAAATGCAGCTGGAAAGCGAAAAGCAAACGGCGTTGGATAAGGCGATGACGCACGTTACGGCTTGCGCGAAAACGGAAAAGCAGTTGCGGGATTTTTTGGTGAAAAAAGGTTTTTTGCCGCCCGTAATCGAGTACGTTTTAGAGCGTATGCGCGATTATAATTTTGTCAACGATCGCGAGTATGCGGAGGAATATATCGCTTTTGCGGCGAAGAAAAAGGGCGGGCGGTTGATCCGTATGGAGCTGCGCGCAAAGGGGATTTCCGACGAGGACGCCGCGGGGGCGTTGGAGGGCTTGGATGAAGAAAGCCAAACGGACGCCGCCAAGCAGTTGCTTGAAAAATATTTACGCGGAAAGGATATCTCTGACCGAGCCGTGCAGCAAAAGGCGTATCGGCATTTGTTGTCGAAGGGCTTTTCGCACGAGGCGATCAAAGACGTCTTGCGTGGGATTGTAGAATTAGAAGATTATTAAAAAGGCGGGGGCAGGTACGCGTTGAAACAGTTTAAAAGAAAAAACGGAATACCGAAAACGCTGTGTTTTGGCGCGTTGCGTTCGACCAATATTACCGCGAAAGAATTGGCGAAAACGGAGAAAGAGGATTTTGTAGTGGTCGCCAAACGGCAAACGCAAGGGAGGGGAACGAAGGGTCGATCCTTTTCCTCGGCGCGCGGCGGCATATATTTGACTGCGGTGTTTTATTATGAAAGCTTTGCGGCAAAGGACGCCTTTTTGGTGATGGCAAAATCGGCGACGGCGGTTTGCAGGACGTTGGAGGATTACGGTTTTTCCCCCAAGATAAAATGGCCCAACGACGTTTACGTAGAGGATAAAAAAATTTGTGGAATTTTGATTGAAAACGTTTTTTCGGGTGGGTTGATTAGCCGTTCGGAGATCGGTATAGGGCTGAACGTAAAAAACCGCCTCCCCAAAGAATTGCGCCCGATCGCAACGACGATGAAAACCCTTTCAAAGGGGCGTTTTTCCGTCGATGAGGCGACGGAAAAATTGATCGAATATCTTTGCGGGCAATTTGATTTTTCCGAATATCAAAGCCGTGTGGGATATTTGGGAACTCCGCAAGCTTTGTTACAGGGGGATAGACGAGAAGAAGTTACTCCGTTGCGGGTAAATGAGGACGGCAGCTTGTCGGTGCTGGCGACGGACGGGGAAAAGCGAGTGTTTGCTGCGGAGGTGTCCCTGCGGCTGAACGAGGCGAAAACGGAAGAAACGGTGAGAGGAATATGAAATACCTTTTGACAAACGCCCGTATGCGGGCGGCAGAAAAATATACGATTGAGGAGAGGGGGATTCCCTCTTTGACTCTGATGGAGCGCGCGGGGACTGCGTTGGCGGACTTCGCCGAACAAATTGCGCCGCGCGGGCGGATTGTTTGCGTTTGCGGCGGCGGTAACAACGGTGGCGACGGGTTCGTTTGTGCGCGTGTTTTGCAAAGCCGCGGTAGAGAGGTGGAGACGGTATTCCTTGCGGAAAAAAGCTCGGCAGAGTGTCAAATTAACCGTTCCGAATTTGAGATGATGGGCGGGAAGATTAAGTCGGATTTGCCCGAAGGGCGCATTTCGTTACTGATAGACTGTTTGTTTGGAACAGGCTTTCACGGGGAGGTTTCGCCTGCGCTGGACAAGCTTGGCGCGAAAATGAACGGTTTGCGTGGGCAGGGCGTGAAAATTTTGGCGGCGGATTTGCCGTCGGGTATCAACGGGGATAACGGAATTGCCGCGCGCAACGCGGTGCAGGCGGATTATACGCTTTGCTTTGGGGAACGAAAGGTCGGCGCGGTTTTGGCGGACGGGCTGGATTGTTGCGGCGAAGTGCATAGGGCGGACATCGGGATAGAAATCGTGGGAAATGAAGACTGTTTTCTATTGGACGACGAGTGCGTTGGCGGTATTGTGAAGCCGAGAAAACGCAATTCGCACAAGGGAAATTACGGCAGGGCGGCGATCGTTGCGGGCTGTGAAAAATATACGGGCGCGGCGTATCTTTCCGCGTTGGCGTGCCTGCGTAGCGGCGCGGGATATACCACTTTGTTTTTGCCT
>JAZKXM010000139.1:0-34031 GCA_045611585.1 Candidatus Scatosoma sp.
CGCGCGAAGGGTGATACCGTCCGTCCTATGCTCTTTTTGGCAATCGGCGGCGTGTTAAACGTGGGGCTGAACGTAGTATTCGTGTTGTTAGGAATGGACGTTTTGGGGGTTTCCCTTGCTACCATTCTTTCGCAGTACGTATCCGCCGTTCTTTTGATCCTCGCGATGCTCGGCGAATCGGACGAATGTAAACTCGTTTGGAAACGCTTGAAGATACACAAGCAAGAGTTTAAAGACGTCGTGCGTATCGGGTTGCCGTCGGGCTTGCTTGGCACTTGCTTTTCCCTTTCCAACGTCATCATTCAGTCCTTTATCAACGCGTTCGGGTATAAACTGGTCGCAGGCAATTCCGCGTCGCAAAACATAGAAAATTTCGTATATACGGCAATGAACGCCGTTTCCGTCGCCACGCTTACCTTTGCAGGTCAAAATTACGGAGCGAAAAAATACGATAGAATCCAAGGCGTTATGTGGCGTGGTTCGCTGATTACCTTTGGGGTTTGGATGGTGGTGGGCGGCGCGTTTATGCTGCTTGGTCGGCCGATTTCCTCGCTGTACGTTTCGGGGGAGGAGTTAATCGGCTATTCGCTTAACCGTATGTTTATCATTGTGCCGCTGTATTTCCTTTGCGGAATTAACGAAATTTTTGTCAGCGGCTTGCGCAGTACGGGCAGGACGATTGCGCCCCTCATCATCTCCATATTTTGCACCTGCGTTTTCCGTATCGTTTGGGTATTTACGGCTTGCGAAATAGTCCACACGCCGCAAATGGTCTATCTTTCTTATCCCATCAGCTGGGCGCTCAACCTCGCTATTACGCTGGTCTATTTTATCGTCGTGTTCAAAAAACTTATAAAACGTGCCAAAGCGGAGAAAGAATCCGCCGCACTCTCCAAAGACGAACGTCTTTAATTTTTTTATTATTACAGAACTTAAAAAACCGCCGAAAAGGGCGGTTTTTCCTTTACTCAACTCTCACGCCGAGGATATGCAATCCGCGGATTTTTCGGTAATTCCAGCTGTTTAACGGTCGATTATACGCGTCGTAGGAATGAGCGGCAAGCAGGGGCATATCCCCTTGAAATCCCACAACGACGGGAGTGTGATAAAAATCGTCCGTAGCCCTGCCAAACTGCACAAAATCCCCAATTTCCAAACGGTCAACGGGCACTTCTTCGGCAAAAGGACCCGCCCCGTTCCCAATCCCCGCCGTCCCGCCGTTTTCGATCAAAAAACGGTAAAAATATTCCACCCCCGTCCAAGAGGGAGTTCGGTCGTTTGCCGAACGGTAAAACCAGCCGAACAGCGGGGCAAAATTCATTTGTCCGCACCCTGCAAACAAGCATTGTGAGGCAAAATTAGTACAATCCCCGCCGATACTGCTAAAATCGAAATAGCGCGTATTTCTTGCAAAAGCCCACTTGCGGGCGTATTCGACGGCGGCGTCGCGGTCGTAAGCAATCACTCTCATACTATACGGTATGCAAAACCCCTCCGCAAAGGTGCGGAGGGGAGATACTTTCAGCGTTTTTTAATTTTCCAAATTATATTCGGCGATATAGGGCAAGCTGCGGAAATACTCCGCATAATCCAACCCATACCCGATAACAAACAAATCGGGGATCGTAAACAAGGACAAATCCGCTTTAAAATCCACCAACCGGCGGCTGGGTTTGTCTAAAAGGGTCACTACACGCAAGGAAAGGGGATTGCGCCCCTTTAACAGCTTTACAAGGTCGTTCAATGTCCTGCCCGTATCAATAATGTCTTCTACGATAACGACGTGATACCCGCTGATATCTTGATCTAAATCCATTGTGATTTGCACCACGCCCGACGATACCGTCCCGCTGTAATAGCTCTTTGCGCACATAAACCCGATTTCGCAAGGAACGGACACCGCACGGCACAAATCCGCCATAAACACAAACGCACCCTTTAACACGCTGACCAACAAAATAGGCCGTCCGTCGTACCATTCGTCGATTTGCTTGCCAGCTTTTTTAATCGCCGTGGCAATTTCTTCCGCGCTGATTACAACGCGCTTAATTTTGCTTTCATATTCTTCTTTCGTGGCAATTTCTTTCATGCTTGATATCCTTTCAGCGTTAATTTTTATTTTTTAACAAAACGGATAATCGTTATTTCGTTTTGTCGGAATTTCCATACCCAAAATACAGCTTCGCCCCGTCCTTGCACAGCACCTGCAAATCGCGGCAAAATCCGTCAAAATATTGCCATTCTTCCCGCTCAACATAATACGTTCCCGCCGTATTGCAATAGGGCTGTTTATCGTATGGGCCGGGTACTTGTATGGATTCCATCTTTTTATAAGGCTTTGACAAAGCCAAAAATTCTTCCTCTGTCCCGTCGAAAATCACTTCCACACAATCGCTCAAACCGTAAAAAAGATGTTTTCCCAACCGTTTTATACCGCTTGGCATATACACTTTTTTCAAATTATAGCAAAAACAAAACGCCCGTTCGCCAATTTCCTCTATCCCGCAGGGCAAATGCAATTCGACGATATCCAAGCGGTGATAAAATTCGGCGGCAGGGATAGAAGCTTCGCCTTCGCTAAGCTCCAAATAAAAAATGCCGTTGCCTTTGTCTGTCAAATTCATAACCCGCGCCCCTTGTCAAAAGGATTATTAAAGTTATTATAACATAACTTATTTAAAAACGCAACTCTTTGACAAAACAATTCCGCACGAAAAAAAAGAACGGCAAACCGCCGTCCTTTTTTCGTGGTGGAGCGAGTTAAGTGTAAGTTAAACTGCTTAGTCGATTATTTTAAAATCTTCTCTATGAACGTTGAGCTCTACTTCTTGGTCGTGATTTTCGCCTACGTTATAAAACAATATTCCCCATTTCCCGTCAATAGCGTAGGATTGCCAAACACAACCGTGTGCGCCTTTATGAACACCCTCAAATGCGTATTGCGGTTTTTCCACAAGTAATTCGACTTTGTCGTATTCCTTTACGTCGCATTCCGTTAAACATTTATCAAAATTTATTTTCTTGTTTGCGAAATGTTCTTCCATTTCAAGAATAATTTTCTCATCGACACGCGAAGAAAATTTTAAAAATTTTTTGTTTACTTTTGCATAAGCACTTTCACCAAAGTTATAAGGATTAAAAAAACATACAGTATAAATATCACCCTCTATTTTTACAATTAACCCATTATAACCTTTATGTATCCCTTTTTCTGATAAGGCTTTTACTTCTTCTATCAATCGAATATTATCATATACTTTCATAATCAACCTCCAAGCGGTGTGTTGCACGTAATTTTTCCAAGTGGATGCACCATCCAACCTGTAACAAGTTTTATATTCTTTTTCGTTGCGTTATTCACGGTTATTGTGATACTAATACGTTGTCCGTATTCATCCAATTTCCCTATTTCATAATCCCCATTCAAGTATTTTTGTTTTGCTTGTATGTCAAATTCTATTTTTAAGTATTCTGAATCTTCTTTTGTAAAGCCTAAATCTCTAAACAATCGTATTTTACCATTTGAAATATATTTTTCCTTATTCGAAAAAATATACTCCGTAAATTTTTCGATAGGGCAAACAGCCGTTATTTTTCCGTTTGGCTTCGCTATCCCGTTTAATTTGCAATCGCAATGTGGGTGCAATAACCCGTCGCCTTCCACTATCTTTTTCGGTAATTTTGATTTTACAAAATAACACCCCGATAAGACGCTACATTCTTTACAATGACCTAATTGTTCTAAATCTACTCGTGCGTCTTCTCTTTCTTTGCCTTCTTTCTCAGGAACTCCCTAATGAAACCATTTCCCCCAACTATTGTCTATTATCTTACCGTCTTTATAGACAATATGATCAAATATCCCCATAATACCTCACTTAAATCTTATTCCACTTGCAAGCGCGAGCGTATTATAGCATAGATTTTTTGTTTGTCAATAGTTAAGTGACAACTTTTTTATTTATTATAGCATATTTTTTTATTAAAAACAACCTTACACCAAAATATGATTCGATTTTTTTGGAGCTAAGGGGTAACATTGTTGCAAGCAACAAAGCTTCCTCGCGCCGACGGTGTGGAGGATTTTACGACAAACTGTTCGGACGCTCGTCGCGCGAACCCCTGAGAACACAGGGCTTCTCCTATCCCTTATCCCCACGAAAAAAAGAACGGCAAGCAGCCGTCCTTTTTTCGTGGTGGAGCTAAGAACAACCAAAATTAAACCGTTAATCCTCACTCCCTAAAAGAGTGTCAACGGTAGTGTCTAATGCGATTGCTAATGCTTTAAGATAACTTGCTTTCGGCTCGTTAATATTGTTTTCCCAAATAGAAATCATTCCATTTGAAACCCCGACAAGCTGCGCAAGTTGCGGTTGAGTTAATCCTTTTTCTAATCTTAATGATTTAATTGTTTCGCCTAATCCTTTCATAAGTATATTTATCTTATCAGAAAACTAAGAATTACGCTTGACTTCTTAGAATTCTAAGATTATAATATAAAAAAGGAGAAAAAAATGAGATATACCCAAGCAATCGGAATAAGGTTAAATGAGTTTTTGAAAGAAAAGCAATTAACACAAACTCAGCTTGCGAGAAAGAGCGAAATTTCAAGAATGACAATAAACGGAATTATAAAGGGGAGAGCAACTATTGTAACATTTGAGATTTTAATTTTAATATGTAAAACTTTGGAAATAACGTTAACCGAGTTTTTTAGCTCGCCCATATTTGAAGAAGAAATAGAAAGTGTCAAAAAGAAAAAGGGGAGAAGAATATCTTTCAAAAGATAAGCGGAAATTTCCTATCGTAAAAGTGTCTTTGCGCCGTGAACTTTTTTGCCCTATACAATGTCTGTCGTGTGGACGCTCGTCGCGCGAACCCCTGAGAACACAGGGCTTCTCCTATCCCTTATCCCCGCGAAAAAAAAGAACGGCAATCAGCCGTCCTTTTTTCGTGGTGGAGCTAAGGGGTAACATTGTTGCAAGCAACAAAGCTTCCTCGCGCCGACAGCTTGAAGGATTTTACGACAAACTGTTCGGACGCTCGTCGCGCGAACCCCTGAGAACGCAGGGCTTCTCCCATCCCTTATCCTCACGAAAAAAAGAACGGCAATCAGCCGTCCTTTTTCCGTGGTGGAGCTAAGGGGAGTCGAACCCCTGACCTTTTGAATGCCATTCAAACGCGCTACCAACTGCGCTATAACCCCATAACATTTATTATTATACCGAAAACGCTTTCGTTCGTCAACGTTTTTTGCGGTGCTTATAAAAAATTCCCCCGTAACAATCAGATTTTTCTCTCCCTCCAACGCTATTGTACGTCCAAACAAATAAAAAAAGAACACCCCACGATAGGGGTGCGCTTTTTTTTGGTGGAGACAGAGGGACTCGGACCCCCGACCTCTCGCATGTGAAGCGAGCGCTCTAACCAACTGAGACTATGCCTCCAAAACAAGTATCCTTATTTTACTCCTTTTTTTTGCCTATGTCAATTATTTTTTGCGGGCAAAACCAAAAAATCCGCTATCTTTTTTTTGTCCCGTCTTACCCTTCAAAAAATCGCACAATAAAAATCACGCCCTAAAAGCCGCTCGATCGCTTGACAAACCCGAAACTTTTTTGCGATAATATTTTCATAAAGAAAACGCGAAAAAAACAAACCAAACCGCCCTCAAAGAAGTTCAAAAGGGGGCGAAAAACAAAAAAGGGGCAGGCAGGTATGGATCAAACGAAATTACAGCAGTTCGCGCTGTCGCAAGGCGCGGCGATTGTCGGCGGTTGCGATTTGGGCGTTTCGCCTATAAAAAACCAAGAAAATTTACATTACGCATTCTCCGTCGGGGTCAAGCTTTCGGACGCAATTTTTCAGACGATAGAGGACGCCCCGTCCTTCGCTTATTTTCAACACTATCGCGCGGCAAACGCCTTGCTCGACCAAATCGCTTTCCGTTTATCAAACGAAATTGAACGGCTGGGCTACCGCGCCTTTCCCATCGCCGCCAGCCAAAGCCTCGGCAAAGCCAACCCGTACAACGGAGTGTTCCCTCATAAAACGGCGGCGGTTCTTTGCGGACTCGGCTTCGTAGGCAAAAGCGGGCTGTTTCTATCTGCCGAATACGGCAGCAAAGTCCGCCTCGCGACGGTGTTGACGGATATGCCGCTAAAAGCGGAGCGTCCCGTCATCGAAAACGGCTGCGGCGATTGTAAGCTGTGCATGCGCGCGTGCCCCGCGGGCGCGATTTACGGTCAGCTTCCCACAACGGACGGTGCGCGAAATTTTGACCCCGAAAAATGCTCGCGGTATATGAAAGAGCATTTTCAAGATATCGGTCGGGGCAGCGTTTGCGGAGTCTGCATCAAGGTTTGCCCCAAAAATCACTTACAATAGTATATTTCCCTGAAATAGTTGCAACAAAACGACAAGAATTTGCAACTATTTTTCATTGAAAAGAGGACGTTTTTTGTGTATGATTGTTAGAGGATAAAAAAACGCGAAAATTCCGTCTAAAAAACAATTCTCCCGTCAAAGACGGGAAACGGAATGTAACAAGCGGTAAAAAGGAAGACAAAAATGCACACGCTGTTAAAGGAAAAAAAGATTACGATCCCGCCCACGCCGTTTGAAACGGCTTGGCAAGCGGTCATTTTCAGGAACTACGGCACCGTAAAAACGGAAAATTTGGCAAAAGTCTTAAAAACGGACGTTCAAACGATCGAAAAAGAGGCGGCGCGCCTTGGCTTGGAGGGGATTGTTTACGATCCCCAATGGAAGGACAAGGGGTATATCACCGTCATCAAAAACAACTGGCACATTCTCGACTACGCAGGGCTTTGCACCCTTGCGGAAATGACGGAGGAGCAGCTTGGAAAAACCCTTTTAGAGGACGATTTTTTGTTCGTAAAGGTGGGGGGCTTCAAGCCCGTCGTCACCCCGCCCGTATATTCGCCGCTGACGGCGGCGCAAATCGCAAAAACGGAAGAACAAGCTCGCCTCGTCCGCAAATACAGATCCAAAACGGGCTTCCCGTATTTCAACTTTTTCCGCTTCTTGCCCCAAATGCCTAAAACGTCCAAAACGTCTAAAACGTCTAAAACGGACCGCCCCAACGCCAACGCCCTTGCGATGGTGTACAATTATAACGAATTGTTTGGCGACAACCTTTTAACGGGCGACTTTTTCGCCTATTCGGACGAAATGCTGGAAGGGCTTTCGTCGCTGGGCGTGACAGCGCTTTGGAAACACGTAGTTTTATACGACCTTGTGGGAATGCCCTTCGACCCTCGCTATGGCGAGGGCTGGCAGCTTCGCTTAAAAAACCTCAACATTCTTTGCGACAAGCTGGAAAAATACGGGATAAAGCTGTATCTTTACCTCAACGAGCCCCGCGCGATGCCCATCTCCTTCTTCGAGGATAAAAAGGAGCTTCTCGGCGTTTATAACGACGAAGTCGGGGTGCTTTGCACCTCTACCAAACCCGTCCAAAAATATCTCTACGACGGGGTGAAAAAGATTGTAGAGGAAGTGCCGAACCTCGGCGGCTTCATTTCGATCACGATGTCCGAAAACGCAACAAACTGTTATTCGCGCTCGGATATGTACGATATCAACCTCTGTCCCCGTTGCAGTCAGCGTACCCGCAAGGACGTGTGCGTAGAGATCAATAAAATTTACCAAACCGCAATCGACGACGCGGGCAGCGGCGCAAACCTGATCGCGTGGACGTGGGGCTGGACAAAGGCGTTCGGCTGGGAGCTGCAAGACACCCTTGACGGAGTATCTGCTTTGCCCCAAAAAACCAACGTGATGTGCGTCAGCGAGGAAGATTTAAAGATCCCGACGGACGAGGGGGGAGAGTTGACTTTGGTCGATTATTCCATCTCGCAGGTCGGCCCCAGCGAACGCACGAAGCAAATTTTCAAAGCCGCAAAATCCAGCGGCCATAACGTCGTTGCGAAAATGCAAATCAATAACAGTTGGGAGTGTTCTTCCGTCCCGTACCTTGCCTGCTTCGACTTGATTTGGGAGCATTTGCAAAACCTTCGCGGCCACGACGTGGACGGGTATATGTACAGCTGGTCGCTGGGCGGGTATCCCAGCTTTAACCTTTCCCTTGCCGCCCATTCCAAAACAGGCGGTTCCCTTACCGAATGGTACCAACGAACCTTCGGTTCGGACAGCGCGGCTGTTGAAATGGCGGGCGCGGCGTTTTCGGCGGCGTTTAGGAAACTTCCGTTCGGGGTGTCCTTCCTCTATAACGGCCCGCAAAACGTAGGCTGCGGCAATCCTTTTTACGAACAACCCACAGGTCTTACCTCGTCCATGGTCGGCTTTCCCTACGACGATATCGACGTGTGGCGGGGCGGCTTTAAAAAGGAAACCTTCCTTTCACGGCTCAAAGAAATGTCGGAGGGCTGGGGTGACGGCTTGCGGCATCTGGACGGAGTGACGGGCTATAACGCCACTTGCGTAAAGCGTATCGCGGAGGCGACGTATCGCCAGCTTTACAGCACGTATCTGCAAACGGACTGGGTGCTTCACCGCGACGTGGAAACGGCGAAAAAGGAATTTGAAAACACCGCGAAAATGATCCCGCTTGCAGCCGAGGACGGCGCGATCGGGTTCGAGGCGTGCAACCATTACCTGTTCACGGAAAACACCCTGCTTGAAAAATTACTTTCGTTAAACGAAATTATAGAAAAAAGATCGTAACAATTCTCCAAAAAGGGAGAATAGGGGGAAACTACGATATGGCAAAATCCACTTTACACCCGACGGTATTCTTTTCCGCCAGCAAACACAGTAACGAGCTGTCTTTTTACCATTACGGAAAGCATACCTGCCCGCCCAGCGGCTGCTACGGCCCCGGCAAGCGGGATTATTACCTTTTGCACTTTATTTTCGAGGGCAAGGGTCGGTACCAATGCGGCGGAAAATCGTGGGATCTGGAAAAGAATCAAGGCTTTTTAATTAGACCGGGGGAGGAGAGCTTTTATCAAGCGGACGAAAAAGACCCTTGGGAGTATTACTTCGTCGCCTTCCACGGGACGGTAGCAGAGCGAATGATCGAAGCCATCAACTGGACGGACGGGTATATCGTCACGCCCGAAAACCCCAATTCCGTCCGTTCTATCATGAAAAAGATTTTCGCGGTAAAAAACTCGGAAATGTGGGGAGAATATATGGTGCTGGGTCAGATTTATACGCTGGTGGCAACGCTGATCAAGGAAAGCGGAGCCTCCCCCCTGCCCCTTTTAAAAAACGAAAAGGCGGAAACGCTCAACCGTGCCTGCAATTTTATCAAGGCGAACTTTTCGGAGGGGATCAAAATCGGGGATATCGCCAGCGAAGTCAATATGCACCGTACCACGCTGTATCGGTTGTTTAAGGAGCAGCTGAACATTTCCGTCGAAAAATACATTCAAAATTGCCGAATGGATAGGGCGGTGTTTTTGCTTCTCAATTCGGATATGTCCGCGTCGGAAATTTCCGAAAGCGTGGGGATGTTCGATTACCCCCATTTTTGTAAGCAGTTCAAGATGTATTACGGTTTTTCCCCGACGGACTACCGTAAACAATTTGGCGTAAAATAGCCCTTTTTTAATCCGCCGCCCCTTGGCGGCGACGAAACCATAACGCAAACGCCCTATGGGCGTTACACGCGCGGAACTTTGTTTCCGCGCTTTTTTTTGTACAAAAATCCTTTTAAGGGTGAACGGAGTGGTGCAGTTTTGTTTCACTAGCGCGCGGGATGCAACAAAACAACAAAAACCTGCAACTATTTGTAATTGAAAAAAATCAGTTTTCGTTGTATCATTTTAATATGCAAAATTCTTTTTTGGAAAAATTGCAAAAAATGGCAGGAGGAAATTGCATGTTGAAGAAAGTTTTGAAACCCTGTTTGCTGGCCTTGGCGGTTGTCAGCGTAGCGATGACGGCGGTTAGCGGCATTTTTACAGGGCTTAGCAAGGCTTATCGTTTTTCCGACGGGACGGTGGCTTCGGCAGGCGCGACCAATACGGTGTTCGACGAAGGGGTCAGCGTTCCCTACTCTCAGGTGACTGCCGCTAAAACCTTTTACGTTTCCCCTAACGGCGACAACGCAAAGGACGGCACGTCTTTGGAAAACGCGGTATCGTCTGTAAAGCAAGCGCAAATTTACGCCCGCGAATATTACCAATCGGGCGGGACGGGCGACGTACTCATCTTGCTTGACGACGGCGAATATTATTTCGATTCCACGCTGGAACTGTTACCCAACGACACCAAGGGCGGCACGCTGCATTTTAGAAGTATCAACCCCAACAAGGCGACCATTTCGGGTGCAAAGCGGGTGGATAAAGCGGACGTCGTGGAAGAACAAAACGCACAGTTAGGCAGCGGCAGAGTTTGGAAAATCCCTTACGACGGGGAAAAGATCAACCAGCTTTACGTAGGCGAAACGTACGGGATCCGCGCAAGATACCCCGATTTAGGGGAAGAGCTTCGCCTTCTCAACGTGGACAACACTCTGCGCGAGGTAGTGGTAGATAGAAAGGATATCGAAGGCTTTAAGGCGGACGATTTTGAAGGCTCTACCTTCGTTGTGGACATTATGTGGTCCGAATCTTACATTCGCGTCAAGGACGTCGTATATAAGACGGAAACGGTGAAATCGGACGGCAAAACCTATACGACGGACACCGCGCGTATCGCGATCGAAGGGGAAGACAATTTCGTGTTCGCAAGAGAGGGGCTTACCATTCGTCCCAGATGTGCTTACCATTTCGAAAACGCAAAGCCGTTTTTGACGACGGAAGGGGAGTGGTTCTTGGATGAAAACGAGGACGTCATCTATTATTTGCCCCGCGCAAACGAAACGCTGGACAATACGCAGATTAGAATTCCTTCGACGGAAACGCTCATCTCCGCGACGGGTAAGCTCTCTGATAAGGTGGACGGAGTCGTCTTTGAAGGCTTAAATTTCAAATATACGGCAAACGGAATCGTAGATGGTAAGGTTGGCGGTCAGGCAAACAGAAACGACAACGTCGCGACGAAGCGCATATCGGGCGGGCTCAACGACGGCAGACCGGTTGCCGCGCTCTCCTTCACGCACGCGAAAAACCTTTCGTTCAGCGGCAATATCTTTTCGGTGATGGGCGGCGGAGCGATCGACTTTGTACAAGGCGTTGAAAGCAGCTCGGTGCAGAAAAACGTATTCCGCACCGTCGGCGGCAACGGCATTTTGGCAAGCGCGACGGCGTACGATATCAATATCGTCCCGACGGACGAAAGAACGTTTATCAAAGACGTTGACGTTTCCAATAACTTCTTTACCGAAATCGGTTGGCAGGATTACGACGCGTGCGCGGTCATCTTCAATTACGGCGTCAACGTAGCGATCCACCACAACACCATCAGCAACGTGCTTTACACGGGGATCTCGTTTGGTTGGGGCTGGGTGAAGCAGGAATATCCATTCCTTCAAAACATCGACGTCTATAACAATCGTTTGACCAATTGCAACGCGTTGCTTTCGGACGGCGGGCCTATCTATATGATCGGCTGTCAGCCCTATTCCTCCATCAAGGACAATTACATCGGGGAAACGTACAATTCGGTGTATAAATATCCCGAAGATATCTCCTCGGGCGGCCAAATCTGGTGGGCGAACGCAGGGATATACCTCGACAGCTGTTCAGGCGGTAAATCGGAAGGGGAAGGCAAATTGCTCGTACATAACAATTACGTAGCCAAGGACGCCAACACCCAGCAGTACGAGGATATCAACGCCCTTAAAGGCTGTTACGAAATTATCGAAGGTAAAGAAAAATCGGCGATTTATAAGGCTTCGGGCGTGCAAGAGGAAGGCTTTACCGTCCTTCCCAAAACCGCAGTGTTGACGGGACACCGCACGAACAGCAAAAAAGTGGCTACCGTGTATGGGAATAACCTCGGCGAAAAGACGGACGGCGCGCTGATTGTCAAGGGCGCGGACGGCAAAACCACGCAAATCGCTGGCGAGCATATTATCGAGTGGACGGATCGCTGGATCAAGTTCGAATCGTCCGCATACCAAAGCGGCGAGGTATACCTCCTCAAAAAGAACGGCAGCTCGTCCAATCGCATTTACGCAACGATGAACGTCGATCAACAGTACTGTATGTACGACCGTTTCGAACAATACGGCGGCTTTACGGGTCTTGCAAAATTAGGCACCTTCCCCGTCGATTTGACAAACTTTGAAGCAAGCTCGTCAATGGGCGCTTACACGGCGGATATGGTGGGGGACGGCTATACGGCGTCTTGCTGGTCAATGGGCAGCGGCGACCTCGCCCCTTGGGTCAGCTTTGATCTTCGCTATCGCGGCCCCGTTTCAAAATTAATCATCTATGCCCGTTCGGACGTAAATCAGCCCGAATGTCGCGGCAACTTCCGCGTGGTGGGTATCACCAAAACGGGTAACGAGGTTACGGAAATCGAGCTGTACAAAACGGTGGACGAAGGCCCCGTATATGGGGACAACGATCTGTTCATTTTGTATATCGCGGCAACCGAATACGCCAATACGGTGTGGACGGGATTCCGTATCGAAAAAGTAGTAACCCCTACGGACGGTTATTTCTGCTTGGCAGAGGTAGCGGTCATAGGCAAATAAAAGGTAGGCAAAAAAGCAGGGCTCTTTTTCTGTCAAAAGAGCGGAGAAGCAACGCCCATTTCCGTTGCTTCTCTAAAAAACTTTATAAGATAAAAGGAGAAAATCATGAAAAGAAACTACTTAGCGCTGGAAATTGAATTGCGTTTGCTGGAAACGGCGGACGTAATTTGTGGCTCGCCCGAATACAATTCGGACGGAACGGACGATATAGGCAACGACGTTTGGGAATAAGGAGGAAAGAAGGATGAAAAAATTTAGAAAGAATCTGATCGGCGCGGTATGCGCGGCAGCACTTGTCTGCACGGCAGGCGGTGCGGCACTGTGGACGAATACGGAAAAAGCGAGCGCAACGGACGCAGGCGTTTTGGTAAATTACGATTTCTCCGAAAACGTGGATACGGCATTCGCCGCCCCCGCAAGCAATTACGGTTGGAAAACGACGGGCAGCAAGTTAAAACCTAATTTTTCTTTCGTAAAAGCGGCGCAGATAGGTTATTTGAACCAAAAAATTTCTTTAAACGAGTCCAAGTATATATCGCTTGATTTCTACGCCAAAGAGGCGGGCTTGGATATCGGTTTGTTGTCCGCCGCGGAGATGGACGCGGGTACTTGGTGGACGACCTCTGCCGTAAGCGTGCATTGTTATTATTTGGCGCAACATTTGACAAACTCCTTCCAGCTGACGAAGGGGCTTGACGGCGGCGGCTGGCTGGGCGATTATACGGCAAATTCGGCAACGCTGATCGGGACGGGGCATAAGCTGGAAATCATTTCCAACGGCTCAACGCTTACCATTAAGCTGGACGGCGTGCAGGTATATGCGGATATCGCAATCCCCGCAGAGGAAACGTATCTTGTGTTTAGGGCGGGCAACGGTACGACCGCAGTAGATTCTTGGATTGACAATTTATACGTCGCCGACAGCGCGCCTACGGCAAGCGAGGATGGCGTTACCGAATATTCGTTTGAAACGGCAACCCCCGACGTTGATTTTACCGCGTTGGCGGTAGAGGGCTGGGGGACAAAAAACGGAGTCTTTGCCCCCAAGCAGGAAGGCGCGAAATATAATGCTTCCGCAACCAAATGGAATCAAGCGTTAGACTTAACGCAAGACAGATACATCTCCTTTGATTTCTATTCCGCAGGCGAAACGGAAGGCGCGCACTTTGACGTGGGCTTCTTATCGACGGAGGCGGAAAACGTTTGGGGCACGGCGTTATTTGCGCATATTCCCAGCGCTGACGGCGTTTTTTCCGTAACGGGGAACGTGGACGTGGGCGAATGGAAGGGCGGTGTGACCGTCAATTACGCTGACGGCTTTGTACATACGATGGAAATCACTGTAAAGGGCGGTAAAATTTCCTTTAAAATCGACGGAGTAACGCCTACGCTAGACACGGGCGCGACGGAATTTGACATTCCCTCCAACGAAGCGTACCTCGTTTTCCGCGCGGTAGGAAGGGCAAGCTATATCGACAATCTCTATATCGCGGACAGCGCCCCCGCTGAAAGCGCAAACGTTTCGGTCGATTTCGACGGCTACGTAGATTTCTTTAAGAACTTCAACGGCAGCTATACGGCAAAGAACGGCGTATATACGCCTAACGCGGCTTGGAACTCCGTTTCTTCTGTGGAAAAGATCGACTTAACAAGCGTAGAAGAAATTTCTCTTGATTTCAATTTGACGTTAAACGAAACCTATGCGATCAATAACGATCAATTCCATATCGGGTTATTCCCTAATGCAGATCCCGCTGTTGGTGCAGGAGAGGGCAAGAGCCTTGCGTTTAGATATGTGGAAAACGACGACGGAAGTATTGGTGGTGAAGTTTGGTGGTCGGCTCAATTCGGCGGTTTCAATTGGATTTCGTCTATCGGCGGTAATTATTACGACGAAATGACCCATACCGTACAAATCAAATTCGCCGACGGCAAGATGACCGTTTGGCTGGACGGCAAAGAAACGTCGTTGACGACGGCAATTCCCGCAGACGAAGCGTACTTGATGCTGTCGGCAACCAACACGGCAAGCTACGTGGATAACCTTTCTATAAAGTACAAAGAAGTTGAAACTCCGAAATACGACTTAACCATTCAAGACCTTGCAGGCGAAACGGTAACGACGATTGAGGATATCAGCGGCGAATTTACCATTCCCGAATATCTCACCGCACAAGGCAAAGTATTCCTTGGCTACCTCGTCGGAAATCAGCTTTTCCAAGCTGGCGACGTAGTTGTGATCAACCAAGCCTTGACGATCACGGCAATCGAGGCTACGTTTGCGATGGTTGACGGCGCATCTATCCGTATCGACGCCCCGACGGGTATGCGCTTTACCACCACCTTAACGTGGGATGCATACGAGGCAATTTCTTCGTTTGCAAGCTTCGGTACGCTGATCGCGAAAGCGGAGGACGTAGCGGCTGATTATGCCGATCTCACGACGGCGTTTGACGGCACCTATCTCAACATCGAGCAAACCAAGTATCAGGAAAAGAACGGAAACTTCCAATTCAACGGCGTTCTTGTCAACATTAAGGATAACCATCACAATTGGAACTTCGCTTCCCGCGCGTATATGACGGTTACCTACACCGATGGCGACGAAGTAACCTTCTACACCAACGGCGAAACGCGTTCAGTGGATTATATCGCAAAAAAAGCTTTCCTTGACAGAGAGGATACGCAACAGGGCGATTATATTCACTATATTGAGGAAGAAAAGAATTACAGTAAATATACGGACGACCAGCTGGATACGCTTTACAAATTCTGTAAAGACGTGCTTGAAAGCGATACCGCCGAAGCGTACGTATCCACTCAAGGAAATGATACCAACAGCGGATATTCGACCAGAAGTGCTGTGGCGACGATAGCCCGCGCTTTAGAGATTGTTGAAGGTCAAGAAAACGCAACCGTTTACCTTTTGGACGGCGAATACGAAATTTCCGAAACGGTGGAAATTCCCGCCAACGTCACGGTCGAAAGCCTTAGCGGCAACGCCCTGCTCAGCGGCGCAAGCAAGGTTTCCGCAACCGAAATCGTAGAAAAAACGGACGCAAAGCTCGGCAGAGTTTGGGAAATTCCTTGTAAAAAAAAAACAATCAACTGTATGTAAACGATAAATATGCCGTGCGCGCACGGTATCCCGACGTCGGGCAAGAGCTTCGCTTTTTAGCGGCGGATACCGTCACGCGGCAGATGTACGTCGCGCCCGCGGACGTTGCGGGCTTTACGGCGGCAGAGCTTAAAGACAGCGTCATGGTGGCGTTTATCAAATGGGGGGATTCCTACCTTCGCGTGAAGGACGTCGCGGACAAAACGGTGGACGGTTTTTCGGTAAAAGCGTTTTCCTTTAACGCCTACGACAGCGCGGTTTTCACGCGCGGCACGCTGAACATCTACCCCCGCACAACCTACCATTTAGAAAATAGCGAAGCGTTTTTAAACGCGCGCGGCGAATGGTTTTTCGACGAAACCGCACAGGTGATTAGATATCTTCCGTACGCGGATGAAACGTTGGAAAATACCACCGTCCGAATTCCACAAACGGAAACCCTGCTTTCCGTGCAGGGCGAAAGCGGGTATCCTGTCGAAAACGTAACGGTTAGAGGGATATCCTTTGGATATACCGCCAACGGCTATGTTGACGGCAAGCTGGGCGGTCAGGCAAACGCCCACCACGAAAAATCGACGTTTGCGCCCCAAACGATGGGCGAAGTCGGCAGACCCGTTTCCGCGGTCAATATGCGCTTTATAAACAACGTATTACTCGAAAACAATACCTTCGTTTGCTTGGGTGGCGGCGGAATCGACGTTCTTTGCGGCGGCAACGCAACGGCAATTCAAAACAACCTTTTCAAAGGGATCGGCGGCAACGCAGTCCTTGTCGGCACGTTGGAAACGGACGGGGGCAAAGTGGCGGCAAGCTACAACGCAGACAACAATTTGCTCAATTACGCGGTGGACGTCACGGGCAACTATCTCACGGATATCGGCTGGCAAGAGCAGGGTGCTTGTGCCATAGTCCATACCTACGCGGCAAATTGCCGTATCGTGGGCAACACCATTCGCAACGCCACCTATTCGGGCATTAGCTACGGCTGGGGTTGGGCGACGACGGCGGTGAAGGGCGCAAACAGCGTTTATACCTATCCCACGACAGAATTTTTATACGGCGGAACGATCGCAAACAACCTGATCACCAACGTGATGACGACGCTTAACGATTCGGGCGCGATCTATCTTGCAGGCTGTCAGCCCAACACGAAGATTTACGGAAACTATATCGCCGATTGCTACAACGGCGTGTATAAATACGCCGACGATAAGCGCACGGAAAACTCCGACGGAGAAAACGCGCAAATCTGGTGGGCAAACGCAGGCATTTATTTGGATACCGCCGCAGGCGGCACAACGGATGCAAACAAAGTCCTCGTTTACGATAATTACGTCGCCGCGGACGTGGCAAACCAGCAGTACGAATTTTGCAACAGCAGCCAAACCTATACCATCGACGGAAAGCAAAAGGCAGATTGCCGTATCTATATGGATAACGGAGTTTCCCCTTCTTCCGTAAAAGCGAACGCAGGTTCTTCTCTCTCCGTGGACGAGATATGTCTTTTCGGTACGCATACGGAAGACGAAAACACGATGGCGATCTACGGGCAAGGCTTCGGGACGGAGTACAGCCGACAGCTGACCGTCAACGGCGTGGCAATCGCGGAGGATAATATCCTTTCTTGGACGGACGGTTGCGTTCAGTTCACGACGACGGGCTTGGGTGTCAGCGCGGATATCCGCTTTGCAAGCTCCAACTCCGTTTACGGGGCGATGAACGTCGATTACGCGTACGATTCCAAAACCCGTTTTGAAGAAGCGTACGGGACGGCTACAAAGTCGGCGTTAGACGTGCTGTGGGCAATGGACTCCAAAAACGACAAGAAAACGCTGACCAATTTCGCAGCCAGCACTTCTATCGACGGGTACGCCCCCGAACAGATTGCAGACGGCTACGCATGGTCGGGCTGGTCGGTCGATCTTTCGACGGAGAATTTGACAACGGGCGGCGCATGGATTTCTTTCGATCTGAAAACGCCGTCGGCGCTTACGACGTTGATTTTGTACGATAGAACGGACACGCTGGGCAAGGTAGAATCGGACGTTTACGCCAAAAACTTTAAAATTTACGGCTATACGCAAAGCGGTCAAGAGGTGCTTTTGTACGAAACGGCAGGCGTTTCAGCGATGGAAGACGACGGAATGTTGACCTTGGACTTTGCTTCGCTGGGCTACGCAAGCACCGTTTTCACGGGCTTCAAGCTGCATAAGACAAACGAAAATTATTTCTACGTGGCAGAAATTGCGGTGTTTTAACCGCATTCAATAAAAACAAAAAAACTATTTCGAGGGAACAATGGACGAAATGACAACGCAAAGTGTGGAGGTGCAAACCCTCCCGCCCCAACTTGATCCGTTACCGCTGAAAAACAAGCGGAAAAAACACGCGGTGGACAACACGACGTACGTGCTGATGTGCTTGCCTATCGTGGTTAAAACGGTCATCTTTTCCATCCTGCCTATGCTGTGGCTTTTGATGGCGTTCCAAAACTACAACGGCATCAGAGGTCTGTTCGGTAGCGACTTCGTAGGCTTTGACAATTTCGAATATTTCTTCAAATCCAACGACATTTGGCGCGTAGTGGGCAATACGGTGGGCTTAAACTTTATGTTTATCTTCATCGGAACGCCCATCACCGCGGTTATGGCACTGTTTATGAACGAAATGCGAAACCGCACGGCAACCAAGATTTTTCAGACTATTTGGTTTATTCCGTATCTGATCTCTTGGACGGTTGCGCAATACTGCACTTGGGCAATCCTTTGCGATAACGGACTGATCAACACCGTCCTTACCAGCTTTGGGCTTCCCGCGCAGGACTTTTACGCCACCAAAAACGACAGCTGGTGGCCCTTGATCCTCCTCCTTTGCAACTTTTGGAAAGGTCAAGGCTATTCCGTCATTTTAGACTACGCCTCCCTCCAAACGTTGGATACCGAAATGTTAGAAGCGGCAGAGCTGGATGGCGCAAACCGTTTCCAACGGATGTGGTACATAGAGGTTTCGCACTTAAAGCGTATCGTTGCAATCCAGCTGATTATGGCGATGGGCGGTATTATCCGTTCAGACTTCGGTTTGTTCTGGTTTATCCCGAAAAACGACACGTACAAAACGTTGCTTGAAACGACGGACGTGTTGGATACGTATATCTATCAGCTTTCGATACAAAATGCAAATTACAGCGTAGGTACGGCGATCGGCTTGATCCAATCCCTCGTCGGGATGTTCGTTATGCTGTTCACCAACTGGATCGTCAAAAAACTCGACGAAGATTCGGCGTTTATCTAAGGAGGGCTTGACGATGGCTAATAAAAAGATTAACAACAAAATCCAAAAATTCGGCGGGTTCGACTTTTTCAATTACGCATGGATGATTTTATTCTCCCTGTTCTGTCTGTTACCGCTTGTCATCATGGTTTCGGCGTCCCTCTCTACGGACGCAAACCTGCAAAGGTACGGCTATACGCTGTTGCCAAAATCGGTATCCTTTCAGGCATACGAAATCTTATTCCGCAACGTAATGCCCCTCGTTCGGGCGTATGGGATCAGTATTTTCGTCACTGTGTTCGGTACGGTGCTTAACCTGTTCTTTACGTCAATGATCGCGTTCCCTTTGTCAAAGCACGACTTCCGCTATAAAAAATGGGTAACGCCCCTGCTGCTTGTGACGATGCTCTTTTCACCGGGTACCGTTCCCAGCTATATTTTGATTACCCAATATTTGGGCTGGCGCAACACCATTTGGGTTATGATCATTCCGCAGATCGGTACGACGTTCAACATCATCTTGCTGCGCACCTTCTTCTCCGATATCCCTAGGGAAATAGGGGAGAGTGCGAAAATGGACGGCTGTTCGGTCTTCCGCGAATTTTTAACCATGACGATGCCTTTGTCTATGCCCGCGTTGGCAACGTGTACGGTATTGATGTCCCTCAGCTATTGGAACGATTGGGGTACTCCGTATCTGTACATTTCGGACAATTCTCTTTGGAATATCCAATACCTGATGGTAAAGCTTGCCGCAGAGGCGCAGGCTTGGAAAAATAACCTCGGTTTGGGCGTCGCGACCGAAAGTGCAGACTCCGTAGTTATGGCAACGGCAATCGTAGGTACGGTTCCCATTATGGGCTTGTTCCTGTATCTGCAAAAATATATCGTAAAGGGTATGACGGTCGGCGCGGTAAAGGGCTAATACAGTTCAAAAACCGTTCGACAAAAAACAATCAAGAAAAAAAAGGGAGGTAAAACTCATTATGAAAAAAATAGCATCAATTCTTATGTCGTCTTTATTTATCACGACGGCGGTCGCAGGTAGCGTGGGTATGGTTTCTTGCGGCGGCGGCTCTGACGAAAATACCATTCGCTACGTAGCCTATACGGGCGGCGGCGCGTTGGACGATTCTTACCGTATCGTCAAAAAAGCGGACGAATACGTGTACGAAAAGCTCGGCTTCCATTTGGACGTCGAATATATCGGCTATACCGATTATGCAAGCAAGCTTGCGCTGTATATGGATACGAAGGAAGATTTCGACCTTTGTTACAGCGGGTCCCTGCTGTCCGGCTTGACCTATTCCAACAGAGCCGCTAATGGTTACTTTGCGGATATCACCAAAAAGCTTCCTCAGCTCGCGCCCGAACTGTACAATTCGATGAGCGAACAGGTCTGGGAGGCTGCAAAGGTCAACGGCAAAATTTACGGCGTAATTAACGAGCAGATGTTCGCGCGTACGACGGGCGTCGCTATCAGAGCGGACTTAGCGGAAGAATTAGGCATCACGCAAGAAAGTATCGACGAAAAGGGATGGACGTATCAAGATCTTATCGTCGAAGCGATGACGCATATCCAAAACGACCCGACCATCTCCCCCGACACGGACGGGGACGGCAAGGGCAACGTGCCTTCCACCACCCTCGTTATCGGCAACGTTTGGGACGATATCTATATGCAAACGTACGGTTTGGACGCGTTGGGTATGGACTCTTACTATCCCGGCTTGATCGAGGCGGCGGACGGCAAAACCACCGTCTTTAACCAGTACGAATCTAAATACTTCAAGGAAATGGCAGATTTCTGTATGAAGATGCACGAAAACGGCTGGATCGCCAAGAGTCAGGCAACCGTTCCCATCACGACCAACCAGCGCGTACGTTTGGTGGGCTGCTACTATCCCGACGTAGCGGAAAACACGTTGGAGGTTTCCATCGGGCAAAAATTCAAGATTTTCAAATTCGGTACGCCTTTGATGTCCACGACGAACGTCACGTCCTCAATGACGGCGATCTACGCGGGCAGCAAAAAGGTGGATAAATGCTTAAAATTCCTCAACCTTTTATATACCGATCAGTATCTTTACAACCTTCTCGCGGTAGGGGAAGAAGACCTCGAATACAAGTGGAATACGGGCTACGACGAAAACAATCAAGAATATCAGTTCGTTTCCATGATCAAAACCAGCAAATATAAACCGTATGCCGATTGGGCGTTCGGCTCCGAGCTCAACACGTACAGAAAGGAGGGCTACGCGGAAAATTGGGCGCAAAAAATCAGAGATTTTAACAACAGCGCAACCTTCTCTCCCGCTTACGGCTTTACCTATCTTCCCGACTATTCGATGAACGTCAACCTCAGCAACTGCTACCGTATCGCGGACGAATACGTTACAAAATTCATCAACGGCACCTACGACGCAACGAAAACGAGTGATGAAATCATCGCGGAAATGAACGGAAAGATGAAATCGTACGTAAAGGATATCTTGACGACGAAGCAAACGCAGCTTGACGCATTCCTTGCGAAAAAAGCGTAATTCGCAATCTGTAACACATCAAACATAACGCATAACGCGTAAATCACTCCGCTTGCTTTCAGCAAAGCAAAATCTTTTTGGAGGAAAATCATGAAAAGACGTTTTTGGACGTTACTTACGTCGATCACATGCGCGGCAAGCGCGGCATTTGGCGCCGCGTTCGCCCTTCTTCCCGCGCCTTCTTCCGCGCGGGCGGAAGACGTTGCCGTGACGGTAGATTTTTCGGAAGGAGTCACCTCTTTCGGGGAAATCGCGGGCCATTACGGCTGGAAAAGTATAGGGGGCAAATTAAAGCCCGATTACGCGACGGAGCCTTCCGCAACGGCTACCCGTATGGCGTATTATAAGGAAAAAATCGCCCTTAACGAGGCGAAGTATATCTCCTTCGATTTTTACGCGCCTACGGCGACGCTGGACGTCGCGCTGGTAGAGGCGGCGGCTTCCTTTAATGCCTATTCCTTAAACGCGGTAGGTCTGCATACCAACGCAAACGGCTATCTCACGCTCAATAAAAATATTGACCTTGCCGCCAACTGGACGGCAGACTATACGGGTGCGGGCGGTTGCGTAGGGGACGGCGGCCACACGGTAGAGATCATCTCCGACGGAACTAACCTCACATTTAAGGTGGACGGCGCCGAGGCGGCGTTTTTAAACGGCGGAGCGGCTGTCACCGTTCCCATTCCCGCAAACGAAGTGTATCTCACCTTGCAAACGGCGGATAAAAACAGCGCGATCGACAATTTGTATATCGGCAAAACTGCGCCTACGGCGCCCGCAGTCACAAAGATTTCCTTTGATAGCGCAATCGACGGCACCGCATTCACGGCGCATACGGACAATTACGGCTGGAAGGCGGCAAACGGGAAATACTCTCCCGATCTGTCCAAGGCGACCACGGCTCAAATTTCCTATTATAAAAACGCGATCAAACTGAACGAAAGTAAATATATTTCGTTTGATTTCTCAGCGGAAAACGCACCGTTCGATATGATGCTGGCGGCGGTTGGTACGCCCTTTAATCCTTGGACGGACAGCGCGGTGGGCTTACATTGTTACCAAACACCCAACGCGGCGGTAACCCTCAGCACCAATTTGGACGCAAAAGACGGCAGCTGGATTGCGGACTATGCGGAAAAGGGCAGCTTCACGGGCGACGGAACGCACACGGTAGAGATTCTTTCCGACGGATCAAACTTGACCTTCAAGCTGGACGGAGTGCAGGTATTTGCGGACAATACGGTGGCAATTCCCGCAAACGAAGCGTACCTTACTTTCCGTAGCGCGGACGCCGAAACGTATATCGACAATCTGTATATCGCGGCAAGCGCGCCCGAAAGTGAAAACGTTCGGTTCGATTTTGACGGCGCAGCCGAATATACCACCTATTTCGAGCCGTTAAAGGGAGCGGATTGCCCCCTTTGGCAGACAACAGACGGGAAATTTTCTCCCGTAGCAGGTTGGAACACCGTCGCTACGATCAACACGCTAGATTTAATGACGCTGAAAGAAATCTCGCTTTATTTTTGTCTCTCCGAAACGGATACGGATAGACAATTCAACGTGGGGCTGTTTGCAGAAAACGAATTTCAAAAGGTAACTGCGGCGGACGCGGGGCTTAACGTTTCCTTCTGCGGCGTTGCCGGCGGTCAAGTCTGGATTTCCCAAAACTTCGGCATTCAAGATTGGGCGGCTTCTATTGCAGGCAACTATTACGATGGGGTCGAACATTCCCTGCGCCTGACCTTTGCGGCGGGTAAAATGGATACGTATATCGACGGAGTCAAGGTAGATGCGCTGTCGGCGCAAACCCTTCCCGCGGCAGAGACGTATTTCTTGATGCAAATCACCTCCAAGGAAAGCTACGTGGACAATCTGTCCTTTATTTACGGTGAAGAGGAGGTTCTTCCTCCCCCGCCCGTCGGCCCTGAAAGCGGCTTGTTCGAAAGCAAGTTAGAGGTCGATTTCGAGGAGGCAACGGACGGCGAAATTTTCAAATCCTTCGGCGGCAGCAACGGCTGGACGGTCAAGGACGGAAAATATTATCCCGCAGCGGCGTGGGCAAGCGTAAATTCTTACGAAAAGCTTCTTTTAAATGTAGAAAAGGAAATTTCTTTCAATTTCTATTTGCCCGTTCCCACGGCAGGGCTCAGCCAAGCCAACCAGCTCAACGTCGGGTTCTTTGCCGATCTTACTAACGTCGGCGCAGGCTCTGGTCTTAACGTTTCCATCAATGGTCAGGGCGGCGGCGAAGTTTGGATTTCTTCCGACTTCGGCAAAAGCGCGTGGATCGCGTCGATTGCGGCAAACTATTTCGACGGTAACACGCATAAGCTCTCCTTGAAGATTGCGGACGGCAAAATGGATACGTATATCGACGGAGCGAAGATAGATGCGCTTTCCGCGCAAACCCTCCCCGCAAGCGAAGCGTATTTATTAATTCAAACGACGGAAACGGACGGGTATATCGACAATCTGTACGTGGGCGAAATCACGGAAGAAACCCCGCCCGATAATCCTGACAATCCTGAAAACCCCGATAAGGAACAGTATGAAGAGCTTTCTTTGTCCTTCTCCTCCACGGCGGACGATGGGTATTTCACGGCTCTTGGCAACGGCGGCTGGTCGTCTAACTATTGCGACGGCGAATTTTATCCCTTGGCAATGTCTTGGGCGGCAAGCTATCTTACGCAGCCTATCCCGATGGACGGGACGAAATATATCTCCTTGGACGTATTCGCGACGACGGATAACGGCGACGAAACAGCAAGCCAGTTCAACGTGGCGTTCTTGACCGACCTCAACTCCTATAAGGCAACGGCGGGAGTGCATTTCTTTATGAACGGCAGCAACCCCGTGGCGGAGGTCAACGATTCCTTCGGGAAGGGGAACCCCGTCGGCTCCATTTCCTTCAACTGGGCGGACGGAAAATACCACAATATCAAGATCTCTATCGTGGAAGGAATCATCTCGTTTGCGGTGGACGGCGAAACGCTGAAAAACGAGGATGGCGATTTTGTGGTTGCGATGGACGAAACGCAAAAGGCAGCGCAAACCTATTTCACCATTCAGGCTACCCAGCTGATGACCTGTATCGACAATTTAATCATCAGCAATACGGATATCCCGTATGTTGCGCCCGAAACGGCGGAGGAAACCTTCACGCCGATCACGCACGACTATTCAAACGTTTCCGTCAATGACGAGTATGAAAAAACGGTCGCAAGCGGCAATACGTGGACGGCAAACGCCGAGGGAAGATTCTCCGCAGTAAGCGGATGGAGCGTAGCATACTTAAAGGACAAAATGTCCTTAACGGACGAAAAAACGGTATCGTTTACCTTCTGTCTGTCCGCGGAGGCAGATCCCTCGCACCAGTTCTTGGTTGGGATCGGCAAAACGGAAAACAGCTATCAGGGCTTGTTCCTCACCTTCTATCAAGGCGCGCTCAACCTCAATTATTGGTTAGGCCCTACCTCACGCAAGATTTCTTCTTCGCCCGTCAACTATTTCGACGGTCAGCAGCACGCGGCGAAGATTATCATCGAGGAAATGAAGGCAACCGTTTTGATTGACAACAAAGTGGTGTTTAAGGACGTGCAGGTGGGTATGACGGCGGGCTATTTCAAGCTTCAATCCAGCAACACGACGGACTGGATCGACGATTTGTCGATTAAAAACGTAGCCGACCCCGTCAGCATTCCGACGACGGAAGGGGATATTACCCTGTTGCCTGACGGCACAGGCGAAAACGGCGAAGCGTTGAACCCGAAAGGGGACACGACCACCTCTACCGTATGGGTGGCGCTCACAGTCACGTTCGGGGTGCTTACCGCGCTTTCCGTAGGCGGTGCAGTGTTCGTATTCTTGAAAAAGAAGAAAGATTAAAAAAGTTTTAAAAGTAGGATTGCCGCGTTTGATTTTCATCGCGGCAAACTGCCTTAAAAATAAAGGAAGTAAAAAAAGAAAATTTGGAGGAAAATGTTTTGAAACAAATCAGCAACAAGACGAGGAAAAGAAGTATTATCGCCACGCTGGCGGCGGCAGTGCTCACCTTCGTCACAGGCGCGTTGTTTGCAACGCCCTTGGCAAAGGCGTGGATGACGGCAGAAACGGCGTCCACCTTCACGGAGGTCAATTACGACTTTTCAGATACGTCAAACGACGGTAATTTTAAACTGACGTACGGATCGTCAAAGCCGACCAGCTCCAACGGTAAACTGACGGTTAAACAATGGGCAAGAACGTATTTAAACGTTCCGTTTAACACGCAAGAAAACGACGTGTATATCGCGTTCGATTTTTACGCGCCTTCGACAACCCATTTCCGTACCTCTTTGGCGACGGACTTAACGCACCACGCCTCTGGGGTTAACGTTGGTGACAACGGGGACGCAGTATGCTTTAAAATGTGCTCCGAAGGTATCCAAGTGTATAAAGCGGCGATGAACGACCTTGATTGGATCGGCACACACCGCACCAACTATTTCGGTAAAGAACACCGCGTAGAAATGGTAATCACCGGCGGCTACATTAAATATTATATAGATGGCGCGCGTAAAACGCTGTCCAACGGTAAGGCAATTCCCATTCCTTACAATACGGTGACGACGACCACAACGGACGGCGAGGGCAACGAAACGACGGAAACCACGTACAGCTATGATACGTACTTGTTCTTCGAATCCTCTGCCGCTGTCACCATCGACAATCTCGTGATCAAAGACAATTTTGACAGCTTACATGATGATCTTGACCGCTTTTACGATATCCAAGAAAGCACCCAATCCTTTGACGGCTACGACGTAAAGGAGCTCCCTAACGATAAAACGAGCGGCAACGCAGGCTGGAACAATGCTTGGACGGTGGATGGTACGACGGAACTCACCATGCTCACCCGTTCGGGTCAGTACAACGCAGGCTACAACTGGACGGGCGCGCAGTACTATTCCTTTACGGTTAAAAACGGAACCAACCATTACGTCGGCTTCACGGTGGATGTCACCGAGGGGAGATCGGGCATGGGTAGATATTGGACGTACGCCAACGGCTATCCCTATTATATGGAAGGAACGGACGGGACGATGCGCCAAGGCTTCGGCAAAGTCCAATCCTTAAATCGCGCATACGTTATTATTCCTAAGGACTTTGAAGGGCGTATCTATCTTCCCATTTCGGGCTTTGAAATCCTGGACTGGACGTGTAACAACCCTTCTGACAACCAATACACGGACGACGCCAATGCGCTTTCGCTCAAAAATATCTATTTTGCGGACGTGTTCTATTATCCCGTCAGTACGGAGGCAAAAGGTACTGTCACCATCGGCGGCGAACGTATCTACGGTAAGGATATCCCTACGGGCAAAACCTTGGACGCCGTAGCGAAAACACAAAAGGCAATTACCGATATCGGCAACGTAACGGCGGCAAGCGAGGCGCAAATTGCCTTCGCACGCGAGCTGTATAATGCCCTGACGGACGAAAACAAAACGCTTGTTACCAATTACGCTACGTTAGAGGCAGCGGAAGAAACCTTCTATTCCTTGCCCAATAAATCGTACGTGATCGGCACGGATGGAAAGGACTTCACGGGTACGGAAGGCGTAGCCTTTGGCGAAGTCTTTGAAGACTCTCCTTCCACCGTTTCGGCTTGGATTCGCGTGGACAGAGCTACTGCCGACGGAAAGCACGTCGGTACAGTCATCGGCAACGCGGCGCGTAAAGGCTCTACCGTGTACGACGATACCAACCAATTCTCTTTTGAAATTACCACTAACGGCAATCCGAAATTCGAGTGGCGTAAAACCACCGCCCTCAAAGCGGTATTTATCGTGGATAACGCAGACGTCCGCACGGGCAAATGGATGCACGTAGCCTTCACGCGGGACGCGGCGAACGGCTTGCTCACCTGCTATATCAACGGTACGGCGGTTGCAACGATGACGACGACGGCGGATCGCTTGGCGAATATCACCCTTGTCCAACCCGCAATGGTAGGCAGCGACTACACCAACGAAAAAGTCTTGGGAAGCGGCTTCACGCCCGATTTTAACGGCTCTATCGCCGACGTGCGCGTATATTCGTCCGTCTTGACGGCGGCGGAGATCGCGGAAGACTACGAAGGCACGATCGCGGACGGCTTGCTGGGCGGGATCGACTTCGCTTCAGGTGAGGCAGATTATTATTTCGATTACGCAAACGCAGATGCGGAGGACGCATTCGGCTGGAAGACGGTAGAAAATTCCTATTTTGCAGCGCAGGACGGCGAATTCACCTTCGCAGTCATTCCCGATACGCAAATGCTGTATTCGCGCGCGCCGAAGGATTCGGCTGGCAACAGCATTCACGGCGAAAACTACAAAGCGGAAGACAACCTTTTCTACAACAATCTTGAATGGTTGGTCGAAAACAGAGATCTTCTCAATTTGCAATACGTTATGCACGTAGGCGACTTGACGGATAACCTTAACTATTTCACCGCTTCCAGCGTCGATAACACCAAAAAGAAATACGAAGTGGAAGGGAAATACGAGGCAAAATACGCCTTCGAGGCGCTTTCCTATCTTACGGAAAACGAAGTAAAATGGGCGCTTGCGCGCGGCAACCACGACGGCGGTTACAATTCTGGTGCGCTTGCAATCTGGGACGAATACTGGACGGCAAGCGAGGCTTATACAAAGGCGATGACGGCAGACCAAGCCGAGGGTGCGCCCGCAAAATATTGCACGGCAACCGTCAACGGGGACGGCTATCAAGGCACGTACAGCTATTACGAAACGTTGACGATTAACGAAGTAAACTATCTCGTTCTCGTCCTCGATTTGGAGGCAGGCGATACCATTTTAACGTGGGCGAACGAAGTTTTAGACTACTATTCCGACCATAAGGCAATCATTCTCACCCACGCATACATTAACGCGTTGGGTACGGGCTTCATCACTACGCTGATGGGCAGCTCCACTTATCAAAACTACGCCAGCGCGCTTTGGAACGATTGCGCTTCCTTGCACGAAAACGTAATCATGATGGTCTGCGGACATTCCAGCGGCCCCAATATCGGCAAAAAAGTGCTGACGGGCGTCAACGGCAACAAGGTTTGGAACTTCATGATCGACCTTTCCTCTTACGAATTTAACGGTTCGATACAACCGGGGCTTTTCTCCTTGCTTAAATTCGCAGCGGACGGTTCTTCGGTGACGGTGAACCTGTATTCGGCAAGATTAGGTCAAATTTTCCGTAACGTCAACACCTTCACGGTCAACCTCGGCGAAATGGAAGAGGTAGAAGAAACGACCGATCAACCTATGACGGCGATTCCCGATACGAATTTAGTTTTATTGCCAAACGTGCAAAGTTTTACCGCATACGGTTCTAGCGCTGGTGCAACGTATCAGCTCAATTCCTCGCAAAAAATGCAAATTGCGGCAAACGGAATCCAATTCCTTGGCGGTTATTGCGCTTATATCGTTACGATGGATATCGATAAAGCGGGTACTTTCCGTTTCGATTCGGGTTGTTATGTGAAAGGCACCACCGTTTATACGGCGGTATATCATACCAAATCGGCGGATAATTTAACCAGAAAAGTTATCCCTTCGGGTACGACTGAATTTGTAAAAACCACTACGCAACATTCTTTCGCGGCGGACGTTGGCGACATTACCGTAGCGGCAGGGGATAAAATTTCCATTATCTTCTTCGGCTCGCAGGTTTGGGCTAAATGTTATATCGGAGCAGGAATTTACGACGCACAAGATACGGAAATCCGCGATTATGCGGTGTTACCGATCGGCGGCGCTACGGGTGGTTCGGGCGGTAACGCCACAATCAAAAACCTTCAACAAGTAGGCTACGGCAACGTGGATGAAGACGGGAACCCCATCAACTATAACGGTTATACGTTTGGTATTATCACGTTTAACGCCGACGCAATCGGCGGTAGCGGTGCAATCGGTACGTTCACCTACGGTATGACGGTAACGGACGGCGAAACGGAAGTCTTTACGACCAAGCTCGCCTACCATTCTGGTTCAAAACTTCCCGAGCTGATTAAACAAGGCTATATCTTCAAGGGCTATCAAATCGGCAGTACGCTGTATCCTGCGGGTACGCTTTATAAGATAGGCGGCGCAAACGTTACGGCGGCGGCAATCTTTGAAGAAATCAAAGAAGTCCCCGTTTACGATACGGACGGTTTCTTGGCGACGACCCTTCCCAAGGGCTTTAACGGCGCGCTTCCCGCGCTGAACAGGACGGGCAGAATTTTCTTCGGTTATTTAATCGACGGACAGCTTTGTCCCGCAGGCACGGTATTCGACAGCACGTCGGGCAAAACGATCACGGCGGTATTTGCAAAATTCGGTATGATCAACGGCGCGTCGGCGCGTACGGACACTCCGACGGGTATTCGTTTCCAAACGTATTTCGATAAATCCGTTTACGATATCCTGACGGCGGCGGGCTATACCGTATCCTTCGGTACGCTGATCATTCCCGCCGACTTCATCACGGAAAACGGCGCAGTCAATTACAACCTTCTCACGTTGGATACCCAGCTTACCACCCTCAATATCGCTTCGACAAAGCAATTCACGGTGGGCGACTATATGTATTATAACGCAGCGGTCGTCAACGTAAAGGAAGGCAACTACAACCGTCAGTTCCTTGCTCGCGGCTATATGCAGATCACCAAGGACGGCGAAACGACGACCTATTACGCAGGGGTAAACGACAACGCGCGTACGATCGTAGAGATCGCGCAAAAAGCGCTTGCGGACGTCTTTGCGGTAAAAACAAGCTTGTATCAGTACGCAGTAGAAGGCGGTTACAGCCGCTATTCTACCGAGCAGATAGAAACGCTTGAAACGATTGCGGCAAAGGCAGAATAAGGAGGAGGAAAGCTATGAAAAAATATAATTTTTTAAAAATTGAATTTTTGGATCTTTCCAACGAAGTTTTCTGCACCAATTCCAGCGAACCGAACTACGGCTCGGACGACATGGACGACTGGGGCAACGACATCTGGGGCGTAATCGAAACGAACGTCTTTAAGGGGTTCTAACAAGCAGTTTAATAGGCATTAAACAAACGAAACGCGCGCGGTCTGGTAAATTACCCAACCGCGCGTTTTCTTGCAAAATACAGCCCTTCAAATGTCACCTCTTAACGGTGTGCTGCATATACTATATAGTAGGACGTAAGGTTTAGGAGGGGGAACGGGCATGGAATTAAGCTTTTCGGATTTGCGCGCAAAAGAGGTAGTCAACACCCAAGACGGCAAAAAATTGGGCAAAGTATGCGATTTAGTGTTTTGCTATCCCGAAAATAAGATCGTCGGGCTGGTCGTTCCCGCGGGCCGCGGCGTTTTCAAACGCGACGATCGTTTTATCGCGATGAAAAACATAGTCCGAATCGGCGAGGACGTCATTCTTGTCGATCTGCCGCCCCTTCCCAAAAGCGAACGCTGTAAGGACAAAAAAGACCCGCCTCGCGGGGGCTATCCGCCCAACGGATGCTACCCGCCTAATGGCAGCTGTCCGCCCAACTGTTATCCGCCGAACGGCGGCTGTACTCCCCGCGGAGGGGGGATGCCGTCGCCAAACGATCGGCGCAGCTTTGAAGAATACGAATAAACGAAAAAAAGCGGCTTTTGCCGCTTTTTCTTATCATAAAACCGAGTTATTTTTTCAAGGACAAAATCCCACGCAGCTGATCCAGCGCGTCTTCATAGCTGTCAAATTGTACGACGTAATCGCAAAGCTCTGCATTTTTCTTGCAAAAATCAATCGCCATAATCCGATCAATCTTATCCTCCATAGAGGATTTTTTACGCAAAATAGACGCCAAAATATCATTTTTGCGGCGGTTGATATAGATGGTTGTGACGTTGGAAAAATGCGTTTTTAAGGACATAGCCCCGCAAATATCCATCGTCGTTAAGACGTGCTTTCCCTTCTTTAAAATGGCTTCCACGTCAGACTTGCAAGACCCGTACCCATGCCCCGCATACATAGTCGATTGAAACAGCTCCCCGCTCTCGCATTTTTGACGGAATTCTTCTACGGAAACGTAATTATACCAGCTGTTCTCCTCCGTCGCGGTGGGGTCTTTCGTCGTATAGCTGATAGGCTTTTCAAACAAATCCGTCTCTTTTAACAGCCACCCCGCAAGGCGCGATTTTCCGCACCCAGACGGGCCGACGAGGACGAAGATGCTGGGATTATCTAACGAAATGGACTCATCTTTGCGTGAATAGCTGCTCGCAATCACCTCAACCACCTTTAAAAATTCGTCGTACGTGTTGACGGCAAGCATACCCGTTGCGTGCTGATTCCACGGCCGCCGCATCAAAATAGGGTATTGCGCGTTAGAATTTAAAACGTTGTGCAGCGCGTCGTCAAACAGTACGTCCACGTGAATTTTGTCCTTGCGGAAGCCCATGTAAATATGGTTAGAGGGAATTTGCGGAAACTCTTGCAAAATGCGCTTGGCTCTAATCCCCATAAATTCGGGTGGGACGGCGGTGGAAACGAACACCTCCGCCATTTCGCACAGCTTGCTGACAAGCTCCTTCGCGCCCTCGATCACGGGTTGCGTTTCGTAAAAATGCGGATCGGCAAAAAATTCGTGGATCACGTCCACGCGGGTCCCCAGCTTTCCCCAGCCGTTCGCCTCGTAAATGCTCAACGGCGGGTCATACTTGTATTTTTCATTGGCAAGCCGAATGGCATACTCGGTGCATTCCATCAACAAATCGTCGATATCCAGCGCCACGGATAAACGGAAATTTCTACTCATAATTTTCTCCTTCGGTATTGCTATTATATCGAAATTTTCCCAAAAAAGCAATACTTTTCAGAAAATTTTTTATCCAAGTATAGAAAATGAGTACAAAATACGCCTTTTGCGTTCGGCGGTGAGGAAAAACGATTGATTTTTCCGTCCGTTTTTGATATACTATGTGCGGAACGTTTGCAAAATGCTTTCAAAACGTTCATCGTTATACTTTGAAAAAAAGGTGTGGCTATGGCAACTGGTGAATTTACAGACAAAGTAAGAATATTAATCAAAGCAGGGGACGGCGGCGACGGAATGAACTCCTTTAAGGCGTTCAAAGGCAAGCCCGCGTGCGGTCCTGACGGCGGTGACGGCGGCAAGGGCGGCAACGTGTATTTTGTTGGGGACAAGGATATGAACGATTTGTTCCCCTTCCGTTTCGTATCCAAATATTTTGCCGAAAACGGCGAAGTGGGGGGGACGAACCGCTGCTTTGGTAAGAGCGGTAAAGACCTGTATATCAAGGTCCCTATGGGTACGTTGGTGCGGGACGAAGAAACGGGCAAGCTGATTTGCGACGTGTTCGAGGACGGACAAGCAGTTTTGGTCGCCCGCGGCGGCAACGGCGGCAAGGGCAACGTGCGCTTTACTACGGCAAGGCGGCACGCGCCTAACTTCGCCCAAAAAGGGGAAAAGGTAAAACAGCATTACGTCATTTTAGAGATGAAGGTTATCGCGGACGTCGGCTTGGTCGGCTTTCCCAACGTGGGCAAGAGTACCCTTTTGTCCAAAATTTCCGCCGCAAGACCCAAAATCGCCAACTACCATTTCACGACGTTATCCCCCAATCTTGGCGTAGTGCGCTATTATGAAAAATCCTTCGTGGCGGCGGATATCCCCGGTCTTATCGAGGGCGCGGCGCAGGGCGCGGGGCTGGGTCACGATTTCCTTCGCCATATCGAGCGTACAAGGATGCTCTGCCACGTAGTCGATATTTCGGGCTGTGAGGGGCGCGACCCTATCGAAGATTTCAAAAAAATCAACGCGGAATTAAAAGAATACAGCGAAGTGCTTGCTTCGTTGCCGCAAATTATCGTCTGCAACAAATGCGACGTATATGGCGCGGAAGAAAATCTGAAAGCGTTTAAGAAAAAGTACGGGCGAAAATACAAAATTTTCCCGTTGACGGCGGTGACGGGCGAAGGCACGCGTGAGCTGTTGGAAGGAATTTTATCCGTTTTGGAGACCCTTCCCCCCGTAGAGCCGATCAGACCCGACGAAGAGTTCGAATATTCGGCAAGCGACAATTTAGATTTCGAAATTTTCAAAGACGAAGAGGGCGTGTACGTTGTGGTTGGCGGCTTAATCGACCTTTTGTGCCGCAACGTAGTGCTGAACAATCCCGATTCGATGCAATATTTCCAAAAAGTATTACGCAACCGCGGGGTCATTAAGCAATTATCCAAAATGGGTTGTCAAGAGGGAGATACGGTGTCGATAGGGGATGTGGAGTTTGATTTCGTGCTTTAAAACGACGTATCTACGTCGCAATACAGCGTTGCGCTGTGGCAACCTTCGGTCATTTACGCGCAGTAAACTCCCTCAGGTTATCCTCGCGCGCCTTGTCTTGCTCGCAACTGCAACGTTTTTAAACGTCGGATTTGCGTCGTTTTTGCAACGTTCTTTG
>JAZKXM010000140.1:0-3555 GCA_045611585.1 Candidatus Scatosoma sp.
CCCACAAAAACGGACTCATTTAAGCAACCGATAGGTTGCGCCCCTACGCCGTAGGCGTACAAGCGGCGACAGCCGCCCTAAGCCCCCATTAAGCAACCGCTAGGTTGCGCCCTTGACCGCCTTGCGGTCACTCGCAAGCCTTGCTTGCGCAAACGGACTCAATCAAGCGAACGCAGTTCGCGCCCCTTGACCGCTTTGCGCTCACTCGCAAGCCTTGCTTGCGCCAAACTCAACCCCAATCCAAGCAAAACGCAGTTTTGCGCCCTATAAATCCTACCACAACGCAAAGCTTGCTTTGCAATTCACGAAACGCGGCAGCGTTTCAATTCACGCCGACTTTGTCGGCAATTCACGCGCCATAAGGCGCAATTCACGCCCCCAACACTCGCAATTCACCAAACCGCAACTCGCGGTTTTTCTCACACCTCAAACTTATACCCAAGCCCACGCAAAGTCACGATAAACTTCCGATACTCCTTCAAATTCCCACGCAGCATTTTGATATGCGTATCCACAGTACGGTCGTCGCCGTAAAAATCGAATCCCCAAACGTCGTACAGCAGCTTTTCTCTTGTCAAAGCAATGCCCTTATTGCGCACTAAATAGAACAGCAGCTCATATTCCTTCGGGGTCAATTCGGCTTTTTCACCGTCAACGTAAACGTTGCGCCCCGCCATATCCACTTCCAAGCCCTCAAATTTCATAACGTTCGAAACCTCGTTTGCGGCAACCTTTCGTTTCGTCACCGCATTGATTCGCGCCATCACTTCCTTCGGCGAAAAAGGCTTCGTCACGTAATCATCTACGCCAATCTCAAACGCGAACAGCTTGTCGTACTCCTCTCCGCGCGCGGACAGCATAATCACAGGCACGTCTTTCATCTTTTTAATCTCTTTCACCGCCGAAAATCCGTCCAAACGGGGCATCATGACGTCCATCAATATAAGGTCAAAATCTTCTTCGCGGCATTTTTTAACCGCCTCCATACCGTCGGCAGCCTCTACCGCTTCGTTCCCCTCAAACTCGATGTATTCGCGTAACACGCCCCTGATCATTTCTTCATCATCAACCACTAAAATTTTCATACTTTTTCCTCAATTAATCCTTCGTAATTATTTTTCGTCCAATCCGTTGGCATTTATAATATACCCAAAATTTGTCAATCTTACAACAAAACCCCGTGAAAAGTTTGTGAAATTTACCATTTCATACCTTCACAGCCGTTGCAATCCCAACACTCTCTCACATTGCAAAGCCGCCGCCAACGGGCAAATCCACCCCCGTCACGTACTCGTTTTCCTCTAAAAACAAAACCGCGCCCGCCACGTCGTCGCCGCCGCCCAATCTCCCCAACGGGATCTCCTCGGCAAGCTGCAACAATTCGTCCGCGGAAAACCTCTCGTTCATCGCCGTCTTAATCACCCCGGGCGAAACGCAATTCACGCGCACCCCCGCGCCAGCAAACTCCTTGGATAAAGCCTTCGTAAACCCGATCAACGCCGCCTTACTCGCCGAATAAACGCTCTCACAGCTCCCGCCGACCTCCCCCCCAACGGAAGAAATATTGACAATCAGCCCTTTCCCGCGCGCAATCATACTCTTTGCCGCCTCACGGCTGCACAAAAACGCCCCTTTAACGTTGACGCCAAACACCCAATCAAACTCCTCGTCCGTCACGTCCTGAATTTGCTTAATCAGCGAAACGCCCGCATTGTTCACCAATACGTCCACCCGCCCAAGCTTTGAAAACAACTCCCTTACCGCCACGCCATTCGCAACGTCCGCTTTATACACCTCTAACCCAAGCCGCCTAGCCTCCGCCGCACTTTCTTCATCCTTCGAATAGCTAACCGCCACGCGATACTCCTCGCCGCGCTTGTCCGCTTTCTTTTTTAAAAACGCCAACGCGATCGAAAGCCCTATTCCGCGCACGCCGCCCGTCACCAAAACCGTTTTCATCTCGTACCTGCCCCGTCCGTTTTCTCATTTTCCACTATCAGCGCAATGATTTCATCCGCCACGTCGTCTATTTCCTTTCCGTCAACGTCCACCACAAAATCGGCAACCGATTCATACACCGCGCCGCGCTCTAAAAGCAGCTCTTGCAGCCTCACCTTCAAATTCTCCGCCGAACCATGCAACAGCGGCCGCACGTCGTCCAATTTCAACCTCTCAAACAACGTTTCCGCCTTCGCCCGCAAAAACACAATTTTCCCGTTTTCCTTCAACAGCTTGTCGTTTTCCGCCTGCAAAACCAAACCGCCCCCCGTCGAAAGAATCAGCCCGTCCTGCCCCGCCAATTCCTTCACGATCTGCGTTTCCAGCTTTCGAAAATACTCCTCTCCATAATATTCAAAAATAGCGGAAATTTTTCCATGCCGATCGACGATCATACCGTCCGTATCGTACCACCGCCGCCCCGTTTTTTGCGCGATCCGCACCCCTACCGTAGTCTTTCCCGCGCCCATCATTCCGCACAAAATCCAATTCATACGCACCTCTTTTTCTTCCCGAACACCAATGCAACGAAAAAATTTACCTTTTCGACCGTTCCCGCAAAAGCTCAATCGCCACTAAATAGCTCTTTTCACCCAGCCCGCCGACAACGCCCGCGCAAACGTCCGCCAAAACGCTGACCCGCCGAAAGGCTTCCCGCTTGCTCACGTCGGAGATATGTGTTTCCACCACGGGGATATCAATCGCCGCAATCGCGTCCCGCAAAGCATAGCTATAATGCGTATATGCCCCCGCGTTCAAAACAATCCCGTCAACGCCGCCCTTTAAAAACGCCTCGTGCAGCTTATCTACCAACGCGCCTTCGCAGTTGCTTTGAAAAAACTCCACGCTGTCCCCGCGTTCAGCGCAGTACGCGGCAATCCCTTCATTGATCTGCTCCAAAGTCCTACTTCCGTATATCTCCCGTTCCCGTAACCCTGTCAAATTAAGATTTACACCGTTGATCACCCAAACCGTCATAACCTCTCCTCCCCGCCTTCCAACGCGGCATATTTTTGATACAAAGCCTCCGCTTCTTCCTCGTTCGCCTCTCTACCCAAATACAGGCAGTCAGCGTAATACGCTTGATAAAACAGCATTCCTTTGCCGTTCAAAATCGCAGAGCCCCTTCTCTCCGCCATCTCCAAAAACGCGCTCTTTTTCGGACGGTAAATCAAATCCATCGCAACCGCCACCCCGTCGAACGCCTCCTCGCGCACGGGCGAACAGCCCTCGCTTTCCAACGCGCCCACGCCCGTACAGTTGACGATGAGGAAAAAATCTCCCCCGTAAACGCCGTCCTGTTCGCTGTCGCCGCTTGCGGGCAAAAGCCCCAAAGCCGAACAAACCTCCTCCACCTGCTCGCGCCTTCTCGAATAAAGATACACCTTCGCCCCCGCGCCCTTCAACGCCACGGCAACCCCTCGGCCCGCGCCGCCCGCGCCTAAAACGAGGCACTTTTTATCCTTTACCGCCACTCCCGCGGCGGCCAAAGCCTTCAAAAGCCCTTTCCCGTCCGTGTTGTACCCCGTCCGATCCGCCGACCGAACGGTGTTCACC
>JAZKXM010000141.1:0-2984 GCA_045611585.1 Candidatus Scatosoma sp.
CACACAGCCCATATCCACGGCAAGCAATTCTTCCGCGTCCCGTGCGATTGTCGCCGCGCCATGTCCAACCTCCTCGTAGTTGGTAAAATAAAAATCTACGTCGCAGGCAGGACAAACGCCCGCCTCCTTCATAAGCTTCAATACTGCCAACAAACAAGCGCTACCCGCCTTATCGTCCAAAAACCGAGATTTGATAAATCCGCTGTCCGTCACCGTCGTTTTAGTGTCCAACGCAATCAAGCTACCCGTACGAATCCCCAATTTTTCCACGTCCGCCCCCGAAGAAACCTCCTCGTCCAAGCGTACGTGCATGGTGTCCTCCGTCCGTTCTAGCGTGCCTGCGTCCTTATACACGTGACAAGAGGGCGAATCAGACAAAAAAGTACCCGTATAAACCTTTCCGCCGTTCGCGTAAACGCGGCAATATTCCCCGTCGAAGGTAGGTAAAATAGGCCCGCCCAAACGGGTAAACCGCAACGTTCCGTCTGCCGAAATTCCTTTTACCATACCCCCCAAAGTGTCAACGTGCGCGGAAACCGCCACTCTTTTATTGCGGTCTTTTCCCGCTACGCGCACCTTGACAAACCGCTTATTGCTAACCTCTGCGCAATACCCCATTTCAGCAAGCATTTGCGTTAATTTTTCATTGATCGCCTTGGAAAAGCCCGTCGGGCTGTCCACCGCCATCAGCTGTTTTATCGTCGAAAACAAATATTCCTTACAATCCTTCGCCGTCATTTTTTCACCTCACCGTTTTTATTGTGCGGCGGGTCCTTCCCCGCCGATCCTATCTCACTGTTCAACGAGTTGTTCCCCGCCGTCTGCCGCCGAGTCTTCTTCCTCTTGTGCCGCCAACTGCATTTCTTCCATAAACGGCATCAAAATAGAATTTTGCACGTACAAAAATTCGTCCTTGATACGAATGCTATCCCCATCCAAGGTCAAATATTGCAAGCTCTCCCGCAGCGATTTCGGAAAATCCTCCTTAATTTCGTTGCCGAACGTCTTTTTGTATTCCGTCAAGGAAACGCCGTATTTGGTGCGGAGCGCCAGCATCACAAACTCGAATTTCGCTTCCGCCGTTCCCACCTTTTCGCAGGTCACCGCGGGATAGAACCCCGAAATTATGCACTTCATATACTCGTCCAAATCAAACGTATTGGTAAAGCGGCTGCCCTTCATAAACGAGCTTGCCGATACCCCCACGCCGATATATTCGCCCCGCTTCCAATAATTTAAATTGTGTCGGCTTTCATAGCCTTCTTTCGCAAAATTTGAAATTTCGTAACGCGAATACCCCTTTTCCTTCAACAATGCGCAGCCGTAATCGTACAACTCAGCAACCTCGTCCGCGTCGGGCAACTCGCCGTTTAAATAATCGGTATAGATAGGGGTGCCGTCTTCCACCGTCAACGCGTACATGGATATGTGTTTCGACCCGCACGCGTGCGCCAGCTCGATCGTTTTACGAACGTCCTCTTTCGTTTGATTTTTCAAACCAAGCATAACGTCCGTGCTGAAATTTTGCCCTGCAAGCAACTTCGTGGCATACACGTAATCGCGTGCGTTATGGATACGCCCAAGGTCCTCCAGCTGACTGTCGATTGCCGTCTGCAACCCAATCGAAAAGCGGTTGATCCCCGCCTCCAAATAGGTTTTCACCTTGCTTTCCCCAATCGTCCCCGGGTTCAGTTCCAAAGTGATTTCCGCATTTTCGGTCAGTTTAAAGCATTCGCGAATACGCTTCATCGCCCCCGCAATCAGCTTGGGCGGGATATAGGACGGCGTTCCGCCGCCAAAATACACCGTATCGAAGGTGTAGTCTTTCAATTCCTCCCCCCGCATTTTCAGCTCTTTGTAAAGACAAGCCATATACGCCTCGGCGTAATCTATCTTGTCGGGAAAGGACACGAAATCGCAATAGGAACATTTGTGCCTACAAAAAGGCACGTGAATATAAATACCAGCCATTTTTCACCTGCTCGTCGGAAAACCGACCTTTTATTTTTTACCCAAACGAACCCCATTAAGCGACCCCCGTCGCTCCCATTTAGTCTTTGTTTGTTTTCAAAATCTCCATAAATACTTCGGACGGAACCTCTACCGAGCCGACCTGTCTCATACGCTTTTTGCCTTCCTTTTGCTTTTCAAGCAGCTTTCTCTTACGCGTAATATCGCCGCCGTAGCACTTCGCCAAAACGTCCTTACGCACCGCCTTTACCGTTTCACGCGCAATGATTTTTCCGCCTACCGCCGCCTGCACGGGAATCTCGAACAGCTGACGGGGAATCGCCTCTTTCAGATTTTCACACAGAGTCCGACCCCGCTCGTACGCGCGCCCCTCAAAGACGATAATAGACAAAGCGTCGCAAATCTCTCCGTTCAGCAAAATGTCCAGCCTTACCAGCTTTGACCTTTGATAGCCAGCCAATTCATAATCGAAGCTGGCGTATCCCTTCGTCCGCGATTTCAAACCGTCGAAAAAGTCATACACAATCTCATTCAACGGCAAGGTATATTCCAGCTTGACCCTTCGTTCGTCCAAATAGGTCATATTTTTAAAGATTCCGCGCTTTTCCTTGCAAAGGTCCATAATCGGCCCCATATAATCGGGGGGCGTAAAGATCTCCGCCTTGACGATCGGCTCCTCCATGTACTCAATATCCGAAGGATCGGGCAAATGAGAGGGATTATCGACGAAAAATTCTTCCCCGTCCGTCTTATGCACCAAATAACTAACGGACGGCGCCGTGGTGATAATATCCAAATTGAACTCCCGTTCGATTCGCTCTTGGATAATTTCCATGTGCAGAAGCCCCAAGAACCCGCAACGGAACCCAAACCCAAGCGCAACGGAGTTGTCGGGTTCAAAAATCAAAGACGCGTCGTTCAGCTGCAATTTTAAGATAGCCTCTTTAAGGTCGTTAAACTTACTCCCGTCCAAGGGATAAATCCCGCAAAATACGACGGGCTGCACTTTTTTA
>JAZKXM010000142.1:0-33675 GCA_045611585.1 Candidatus Scatosoma sp.
TGGTGGGCGGAGATGGGACTCTGCACGAAGTGTTAAACGGGATCAAAGAGCCTACCGAGTGCCGCTTGGGGCTGATTCCGTCGGGGACGGGAAACGATTTTGCGTACAGCGCGGGCATTTCGTTGAACGCCGAAGAAGCGGCGAAGCTGATCGTGCGCGGGGAAACGAAGGAAACTGATTACATAGAGCTGGACGGGAAACGGTGTATGAACGTTTGCGGGCTGGGGATGGACGTGGACGTTTTGGAGCGGTGCAATCGCGGCAAGATGAAAGGAAAGCTGAAATATTTAAAGAGTCTATTGGCTAGCTTATTCGCCTTTAAAGGGTACAATATCAAAATTGAGGCGGACGGGTATGAAAAGGAACATTCGGCGTTGATAGCGGCGGCTTGTAACGGGCAGGCGTTTGGCGGCGGGATACGAATTTGTCCCACGGCAGAGATTGACGATAAGAAATTGAGTGTGGTGTTGGTGGACTGTATCGGCGGCAAGCTGAAAATTATCAAGGCGTTTTTGCAGCTGATGAAGGGCAAAATTTTGTCCTATCCCGCGACGACGCATTTTTTGGCGGACAAGGTGAGCTTTATCCCCGAAAAGCCCGTGACGATACAGCTGGACGGGGAGTTATATACCAACGTAAAATTTGAGGCGAAAATAAAGGGCGGCTTGCGTATGTTTCGGTAAAATGGACGGGGCAGGTACGCGTTGAAATAAAAAAAGCCCGTTTTTAGGGCGAAATGAGAAAGAGAAAACGAAAGGGAAAGCGGACAAAAAGCTATGTTTGACGGAAAATATAAAAAAATATTAGAGCGAATGCCCGACGGGGTGTTTGTCTTTGACGATAAGCTGCGCGTGATCTTCACGAACGCGGCGTTCCGTCGTTCCTTTTCGGAGGACGCAAAGGCGAAGGGCGCGCTGTTTGAAGCGTTGGGTTGTAAACAATCGACCGCTTGCGGGCGGGCTTCTGCTTGCTCGTTCTGTTCCTTTTATAAGGTGATGAAAAAGGCGGTGGAGGAGAACGCGGAGCAGACGGAAACGTTTGACGGGACGATACGGCGTTCGGATAGGACGGACAAGATCTCCGTGCGTATTCGCGTGTATCCCATTGAGGGGAAAAAGCGGCTGTTTTTAGGGCTTACGGACGGGAAATACCAGCCTGAAATGGAACGGGAAATGCTGTCCGCAAAGCAAATGCAACGCAGGTTGTTGCCCGCAGGGAAATCGGCTGGAGGCGTTCCGTATTCGTATATGTATATCCCCTGCTTGGCGGTCGGCGGCGATATGCCCGACGTATATGAGCTGGACGGTCAGACGTACGGCGTACTTGCCGACGTTTCGGGGAAGGGCATCTCCGCGGGGATGCTGTCCGCGTTTGCAAAGGCGGCGTTCGATCGGAAGCAGCCGAACCTTGCCGTGGCGTTGCAGACTTTGAATGCGAAATTTAACGAGCTTAATCAGGACGAGCGTTCGTATATCACGGTGGCGGCGGTGCGGATTGACGAACGGACGGAAACGTTGCGCTATGCCGTGGCGGGGCATAACGCGCCCATTTTGTTAAAGACGGCGAACGGAATACACGAAATTGAGTTCCCTGCGCCGCCCATTTCGAACTGGATGCCCGATTTTGCCTATCAGGAACGGGAAATGCCCTTCGAAAAGGGGAATTTGTTGGTTCTTTTGACGGACGGGGTGACCGAGTGCGCGAACTCCGCAGGGGAATTGTTCGGCATTGAACGGGCGGAAAGCGTGTTGCATCAATCGACCAGCGCGGAGGATTTTATCGGCAAGCTGCGTTCGGCATTGAACGTATTTTGCGGTGGGAAATTTTCGGACGACATCACGGCAATCGCCTTTGATCTTTGAGTATATTTTTATAAAAAACGGAATGAAAAAAGCGGCGGAGTAGGGAAAGCTCCGTCGCTTTTTGGTTGGTTTTTTGGATATAGCTAAAAAATTAATCTTCGTTTAACAGCTTGGGCTGTTGCTTTTCAGCCCTTAACAGCAGGACTCCGCAAAGCAAAAGGGCGGGGAAAGCAAGCGAAATCAAAAAGCCTGCGTTCATACCCAGCGGCTCGGCGAGCGTTCCGACAAGAGTGGGTCCTGTTACGCAGCCCACGTCCCCCGCAAGGGCAAGAAGGGCGAACATTGTCGTTCCGCCGAAGGGGATACTCTGCGCGGAGAGGGAGAGGGTACCCGGCCAAAAGATTCCGCAGGAAAAGCCGCACAGCATACAGCCGATTAAGCCGACCACGGGGTTGGGGGAGAGCGCCATCATTAAATACCCGCCGCAGCAAAGGACGGCGCATACGGAAAGAGCGGTTTTCAAAGGGAGTTTTTCGCTGAATTTTCCGTAAACGGTACGGGAGATTGCCATTAGGGCGGCGAAGCCGCAAAGACCCAAAAGGTCGCCTAAGCTTTTGGGAACGCCAAGACCTTGTTCGGCGAAGGCGGACGCCCATTGGCTGACGGCTTGCTCTGCCGCGCCCGAACACGCCATCATAAAGAAGGCGAGCCAAAAGGTTTTGTTGGAAAAAAGAGATTTATAGTTGGGCTTTTTCGCCTCGTCGCCGTCCAGCGTATAAAGAGGAGCGAAGGCAAACAAAATAGCGTCTATCGCGGGAATCAGCGCCCAAAAGCACGCCAAATACCGCCAGTTGGCTGCCCCGAACAGACGGAAAAAGAGGGTGCTGATCAGTACGCAAATGACGACGCCCCAACAGTAAAAGCCGTGGGTGAGGCTCATTAGACCCGCTTTGTTTTTGACGGGGCACGCCTCAATCGTAGGGCTGCACAAAACCTCGATCAGTCCGCCACCGACGGCGTAAATGACCACGGATATCAGCAGGCCGTAAAAGCCGCCGAACAGGGAGGGGGTAAACGCCATAGAGGCAAGCCCGACCGCGCTGAGGGTTTGGCTTAAAATCAAGCCTCGACGGTGCCCGATTTTTGACATGAAGCGGGACGCCAAAAGGTCGGTTAAAAGCTGTACCGTAAAATTCAGCGTGACAAGCAGGGTGATCTGCGAGAGCGGCACGCCGAATTCCTTTTGAAAGGTAAGAAATAAAAGAGGGGCAAATTGTACGACGAACGCTTGCGAAAACGCCCCTAAAAGGCAAGCGACCACCGTTTTTCTATAACCGTAGTTGGACATTGTATTAGACCCAATCACGCCCTTAAAGGGCATTCCTTAAAAATCTTGTAACAGTTTAGCATACGAAAAAGCTTTTGTCAAGTGAAACGGCTTGCTTAGTTCCGTCGCCGTCAGGCGAAAACAAAAAATGAAAAGAAAAATTGAAAAAAAGAGTTGAAAAGCGTAGGGGATTGTGGTATAATAAAATAGAATACGGTAGATCGCGCGTGCCGTTACGAGGTGAAAAGATGAAAAAGGAAAGGTACGAATGGATTCAAAGCTGGTGCGACGAGGCTGACCGTGGGGACAAACCCCGCGTTTTGCTGGTGGGGGATTCGATTACTCGCGGGTATCAGCAGTTTGTGCGGGAAAGGCTGGCGGGGGTGTGTTACGTCGATTACGTTGCTACTTCCTATGCGATCGACAATAAAATGTATCAAACTTTGGTGGAAGGGGTTGCGAAAAATAGCCGCTATGACGTCATTCACGTCAACCACGGTTTGCACGGAATCCACGTTTCACCACGGACGTACAAAAGTAAGCTGCGCGATTTGTGCCTGCGTATTCGCGGGGGCGGAAAATTGATTTTGGCGGAATGTACCGCGGTATATCGCGCGGGAAATAAACGGTTGAATGCCGAGTGGGCTAAGCGTATCCGCGAACGGAATGAGATTTTGGGTGAGTTAGCGACTCAGTTGGATTGCGAGCTGGATAGATTGTACGAGGTCAGCATGGAGATACCCAAGGAATGGCGGGATCCTGACGGAGTGCATTATTTGGAGGAAGGGTACGGCGCGTTGGCGTATGAAGTGGTGAAATGCCTGAAAGGCGTGATGAGGATTTGAAAAAAGGAGAAAGACTGTGGCGGATAAAAACAAAAAACTGTGTGTGGGGATTGACCTTGGCGGCACTTTTATCAAGGGCGGAATTGTGAATGAGGACGGGGAAATTCTCGTTTTTGACAAAACGCCCACCGAAGGGGAGAAAGGCGCGCTTGGGGTTACGAAAAATATCGCGGGGTTGGTTGCGGTATTGCTGGAAAAGGCGGGCTTGACAGCCGAGGACGTCGTTGGGATCGGTATGGGCGTACCGGGGATGATTGACGGAAAATCGGGGAAGGTCATTCGTTGGGAAAACTTGGATTGGACGGATTTCGCTATCGTAAAAGAATTGTCCGCCTTGACGGGGTTACGGGTTGAAATTTCCAACGACGCGAACGTTGCGGCGATCGGTGAGGTGAAATTTGGCGCCGGTAAGGCGTATGAAAACGTTGTTCTTGTTACGTTGGGGACAGGTGTTGGCGGCGGCATTGTTTTGGACGGAAAGCTTTTCGAAGGGAATAAATCCGCAGGGGCGGAAATTGGACATTCGGTAATCGTTTTGGACGGCGAGCCTTGTAGCTGCGGGCGGCGGGGCTGTTTAGAGGCGTATGCTTCGGCTACGGCTTTGATACGGGATACCAAACGGGCTATGCAGGCGCACAAGGACAGCAAAATGTGGGAAATCGGCAGCTTGGAGCAGGTGACGGGCAAGACGGCGTTTGATTTTGCGCCCAGCGATCCTTATGCGAAAGAGGTCGTGGATAATTACGTGAAATATTTGGCGTGCGGAATTGCGAATTTTGCAAATATTTTCCGACCCGAAGCGGTGCTTTTGGGCGGTGGCGTTTGCGCGCAGGGGGATAATTTGATTAAACCCGTGCAAAAGCTGGTAGATGAAAATCTTTATGCGGGGGGTATGGGACCCCAAGTACCCGTGTTGACGGCGTCGCTGGGGAACAGCGCGGGCGTGTTGGGCGCGGCGGCGTTGCTGCTGTGAGTTTTGGCGCGGTACGCGCGAAAGGGTAAAAAGGAAAAGGGCGTGTGCTTCGGTTGTATTTGACGAAACACGCGCCCAAATAAAAAACTTTTTATTTTTCTGAAAAACGCGAAAAAAACAGTTGACAAAAAAAAGAAAAAGTCTTATACTATATTAGCATTTTGAAAAAAGCACTGTTAGCTTGATTGAATATATGCACTGTTAGCTCAACTGGATAGAGCGTCGGTCTACGGAACCGAAGGCTAGGAGTTCGAACCTCTTACGGTGCACCAACTGGACACACGTCCAATGCCTTGAAATATTAGGTATTGTGGCGTGTGTTTAGTTTTTCACCTCGTTTTTTCCTAATGTCCCTATGCCGTACCCGTTTAGCTCTTACTTCCTTGACATTGCCTAAAAAATTTGTTATACTACATCTAATCCACACAAAGAAGGGTTATTTTTATGAAAAAAAGATTTTTCGGGCTTGTTACATTAATTCTCACAATATTGGTATCTTGTCTTACACTTGTTTCTTGCTCTGATAATACAAGCAAATCTTATAAATACCACAGAGAAAATATAAAAACCTTGTCTACTATTGTTGATTCTTCAACGGCAGAATCTATAGTTTTTGCATTAGAAACTTCTTGTGCGATAGGATCTAATACAAAGTTGGTCGCGGAAGATATGCACGAAATTAATGATAATTGTTATGAACTGTATGCAGGCTTAATGGTTCGTTTTTATATTCAAGACGGACAACTTTTGCTTTATACTTTCGAAACGAATTATAACGATGATTCAAAAATTTTATTGTATAATTCAAGTGAGCCTGATAAAAAAAAGGTTTTAACGGAAACCGAACGTAAAAGTTTGGTTTATACGCAACGTCGTGCTGTGGTTCATAGTACATTAGCAATTACACCGCGCGAAGGGACTTTACTACATAATGCACTTGGCTCAACAAAGATAGATTTAACATTCAAGAATAAAAGTTCTTCGTCGATTGTATACTTGCATATCAACACTACGCCCTGTATAAGCGGCGTGGAATATTCTTATAATGGCAAAGGATATGTGTTAAATGAAGATTTGCCCGTTGGGGGTTCAACGACTAGAAGTCTTACGACAACTGGTTGGAAGAATTACGATAGTTACAAAATTACAAAGGCAACTATTATGTTTGCCGACGGTTCAACAATCGGCTTTGATTCTTTTGACTGTCAGTTTTTAGATGGAAACGGGGATTCTCCCGATACAATTTTGCGAGATAGCCAAATAACGTATCATTTGTATGACGGGCAAACCGAAGTCCAAAATTTTTATTCAGGCTTTGGGGCTAGCTTAATTACGCCTTATCGCTATGGCTATAATTTTATTGGTTGGTATGATAACGCTGAGTACAATGGGACACCCATCGAAAAGATTGATACGGGTGAACAAGTAAGTATAGAGCTATTTGCCAAGTGGGAAGGAAGTAAGATTGTGATTCAATACGATGGGAACGGCAATGATGGAGGAATAACGCAAGAACAAATTGTTCAAGTGGGAACAACCATTACTCTCAGTAAAAATGGATTCACAAAAAATGGCTTCAAGTTCGCAGGTTGGACAAAACAAAAGGATAGTTATGAACTTATTGAAGAAGAAAGTTTATATGATATTCCATTAAACGCAACAACATTTACACTATATGCACAATGGGAAAAAGAAATAGAATCTATTGAAGATTTCAATCTTATTAATTCAAACGATGACTGCATTTATAGTTTGAAAAATGATTTGGATTTTACAGGAAAAGGAGTTGTTACCATTGAAAATTTCTCAGGTATTTTTAATGGAAATGGGCATGTTTTGAAAAATAGCAACGAACCCCTTTTTATTTCGAATAATGGTGAAATAAAGAATTTGATTATTGAAAATTGCAAAATCGCAACCTACTTAAATGTCGAAGAATATGAAACAACTTATGGGGGAATGTTAATATACAATAAGGGGAAAATTGTTAATTGTTCCGTATTGTTGGAATTCAATGAAACAGTAAGAAATAGTTGTTTTGGTGGAATTTGCGCCTTTAATCAAAATGGTGAGATTAGCTCATCACGAGTAGAATTGAATATTTCTTGCATAGACGACAATGATGTGAGCACCCTTACTTGCTGGGGTGGTATTGTTGGTTATAACCACTTAGGCAGAATTACAAATTCATATGTTGTTGGTAATATAAAAATAGTAAACAACAAAACAACAAACGGCACCGCAATTATTGGAGGTATTGCAGGAGAAAGTTATTCATCAATCGTGGAAAATGTTTATACGAATATAGAAATGGACATACAATCAACTAATTGGCGTTATGTAGGTGGTATTGTCGGTAGTGGTAAAAATAACACTTTTAACTCTTGTCTGTTTATGGGAAATATAAGCATTATTAATTGCTATCTGTTTACCTTAGGCGGCATACAAGGCGGTGATTGTAGCTATACGTATAAAATAAATAACTGTTATTCAAATGAAACATTAAACATTCCTTATTACTCATATACAGGTGGGGGAAAGTATGGTGAAAATGGAATAAAAATTGATGCCACTGAATTTTACAAAAAGAATTTTTATTTAGATAACGATATCTTAAAAGAATATCACGATTTAGAAACATTGAGAAATGATTCAAATGCAGTTTGGATTATTGTAGATGGCGAATTGCCTAAATTATATTGGGAGAAATCTACAAATGAAACTATATAATTTAAGTAATGTTCTTTGTGATAAAGATATTGTTCCTAACATAATCGAAACTTACCCGAAAGAAGCTTTGAATTCTTACACGGCGGAGGCGTCTTATGAAATTTTAGAAAAAAAGAATTACAATATTATATGCTACCATATTACAAGATTAACTCAAAGCGAAATAACCGATATAAAAGATAAGGGTTTGAGATTAGGCGAAAAAAGTTTATTGTATCAAAAAGTTGAAAATTTACCATCATGCTGTGATTGGTTTAAAAGCGAACTTATTAAACATATCGATGGGTTGCGGGAACCACAAGCAAACGGAGCTTTATGCGCTACATATGGTTGTTTAGACTTAAAAACTGACCCTACTTTGCTGAATATATTTTCTCAAAACTGGGGTGGCGAAAGCATATATAATTACTATGATGAAGGCGATAATTTTCAAAATCAACACTTAAAAGCAATTTATGAAACATTACAGCACATATCTATTCCATGTTTGCTGATATTGAGAATCAATATACAAAAATTTAACGAAGGACAATTTCGGTGTTTATATGAAAAGCTTCAATATCAAAACACCCAAGAAATATCTGGTAGCGTGTATATCACAAAAGAGCCACCAAAAGTGCTTGATATTGTTGATTTGAACACTTATAATGTGTTTGGCATATCTAAAACCTTTGAAAAATAACCATAAATTATAACTTTGGTGTGGGCACAAATTTAACCGCTTTATCCTTCAATATTGGATTAACAAATGAGTATTAAAAGTGGCGATTTTACGGACGTGGGTTCGATATAGTTCGTTAAAATTCGGTTTTGACCGATATTGAAAAAACAAGCAAAAAACACACAAAAACCTATGATTTTTGAGTAAAATCATAGGTTTTTATCATTGCGGAAGAGTGAGCGTTTCGATATATTTACGGTGCACCAGCAAAAGCCCTATGGCAACACGCCATAGGGTTTTTGCTTGCCGTAAGGTTTGAACTCCTATGAAACGAGGAAGATGTCGAACCGCAAGGAGCATTGTGCAACAATGCGACGGAATAGCGAGCCTGCGAGCGTCAGGCTAGGAGTTGGATTTAATAAAAAAACGGCATGATAGATTTTCTATCTCGCCGTTTTTATTATGTATTTAATCAATTAGTCCTAACAAAAAATCTACACTCTCATTGAAAAATTTTGAAAGTGTTATAAGCGCGCTTGCAGTGGGTTCGGTTTTATTTAATTCCCACTTCGCAATAGCTGATTGGCTTAATCCAGTTTTTTGTGATAAATCCATCTGCGATAAGCCGTATTCTTGTCGTAATTCTTTTAAACGCTCGCTAAATTCCATATAATTATTATATGTTATTTAAGTCAAAAAAGACTTGACAAGTCTTATAAGACTTAATATAATTATATAGTAAATGCATTTTTTGACATATTTTTATTCGGTTGAGGTGTGTGCAAAGTAAAACTAAGGCGATTGAGGGGCTGCGGTTGCGAAATCGCTGAAAATAAAAAAACAGAAGAAGGAGCTTAAAAAAATGGAAAACAAAGAGATGGAAGAATGCAAAGAAGTTGTAGGCTGCGAGCCGACTGCACAAGAGGTATTTGACGAGCTGGCTGAGGTTGTTAGAGGGAATTTTATCGCTACTTTTGAAAAGGAAAGCGACACGTCCTTGATAATGAATTTTGTCGGCGGGTATCGTTTTCGGCTGACCGTCGAAAAAGTGACGGAAAGCAAGTAAGGACAAACAAGCGGGCGAGCCGTTCAGGCTCGCCCGCTTGTTTGTTATATTTTGAAATGATTATAAATCGACGTTTACGGAAACGGCTTTCATGCGCGCTTTGATTTTGTCCTCAAACATCCGCGTAAAGAACTTGTTTACGCATCTTTGTACCAAACAGTTTTGCATCAGCTGTTCGGTGTGGATAAACTGTATTTCGTTAGAGGTGTAGGAGCAGTTAAAATACATAGCGTATTTGTTGTATTCTTCTATTTTTCCGTCGAGAGGGCGGGAGCATTTGACTCCGTAGTACGCCGCCATAACGGGCAGGTCGCCCTTCTTCAAGGGGTTGCAAAAGAAGATGCGGAAATAGCTGTTGTTGCCGTATTTTGCCTCGGCATAGCCCATCTTTTTGTCCTTTTCGATATGCGTTCTGCAAATGCTGGTATCCTTTAACCCAAAATAGGTGCAAAGCGTTCTTTTGGCGGTGTTTACTGCCAACGATATGTTCAATTTTTCTACTTTGTTACCAAATAAAAATCCAAACACTTTCTTTTCCTCCTTATTTCATCATTTGATAGAAATCGCCTTTCAACATATAGTCGGCATACGCCCGCATCAAGGTTACGATATCTTCTTCTTTTGCGATTTCGTTGACGTGGTTATACGCGTAACCCCTTTTAAAGAAGAAATATTTGTGTTGGACGTTAAATTCGCGGTCGGACATCAGTGTAAATTTGCGGCAGACCAGCTCGAAGCTGATCGTCGTGCCGTCCTTGGGCAGGGTCACCAGCATAGTGGCGTATTCCGCGCCCGAATAAACGGGCGTAAAGTCGATGGTAGCCATAAACATAGAATCGGGTTTTAACACCTCGATTTTGCAACCCTTGAAAAGCTTTGCGCCCTTTTTCAGGTTGGATTGCACTTTTCTCTTATCAAAAAGAGCCATAGAAAATTCCTCCTTACATTATATAAATATATGAATATGGCTTTGTCACATTGCCGATAAACCGTTTTTTTGTGGCATAACCAAATATATTATAACACCGCCAAAAACGAAAAGCAACCTTTCTTTACAAAAAAGTTGACAAAAATTTGTTTTTTTGTCACAATATCGACATTGTTGGCGGTTTTGTGGTTTAAAATTCGTTTTTTTGTTATAAAATTATTGACAAACGCTGAAAAAAGTAGTAAACTGTCTATACTTTAAGAAAATTTCGTTTAAAAAATCAAGTTTTTTTGAGGAAATGAAGGAGGCGGAGATGAGAAAAAAGACGTTGGTTGCCGCATTGTTGGGCGTTTGCGCGATGTTTTGCGCGTGCGGGCATACGCATACCTACGAAAAGGCGTGGTCGTTTGACGGGAGTACGCATTGGCATAAATCGACCTGCGGACACGAGGCGATGTACGGAAAGGAAAAGAAGCACGTTTACGGCGAAAACGGGCGGTGTACCGTTTGCGGATATGAAAAGACTCAGTTTGAGTTTCAGTTGAATGCGGGCAAAACGGGATTTATCCTGACGGGGCAGGGGAGCTTTGACAGCGAAAACCTTACCGTGCCTGCTATTTATATGGATTTGCCCGTGGTAGAGATTGGCGAATGTGCCTTTATGAAGGGTGAATTTTCGTCCGTTAGCCTTCCCGATACCCTTGTAACGGTTGGGGAAAAGGCGTTTGCCGATTGTCCGAATTTGGATTCGGTTTTCCTTGGAAACGGAGTGCAAACGATTGGCGCGGGGGCGTTCAGTGGCTGTCCGTATTTGGAAACGGTGTCGGTTGGATATTCTTTGACATATATCAAGGACAGCGCCTTTAAAGGGTGCCGTTCGCTTACCGCATTCTCCCTCCCCGAAGGGTTAAAGGAAATTGGCGCGCTTGCCTTTTCGGGTTGTCGCACTATGTCCTATTTTACCATTCCTTCGACGGTGGAAAGGATTGGACAGTTTGCCTTCCATAATATGGAGGATTTGACGACGATTTATTGCCGTCCCGCGACGGTTTCGCGCGATTGGGCGGACGATTGGAATGCGACGGAGGCGAACGTCGTAAACGCTGAACGCGGAGAGGAGGAATCGGGTGGCGGAGATACGCAGCTGCCGCAATAAAATTTTCAATAAAATTTTTCGATAGCGTTTTACAAGAAAGCTTTGAAATAGAGCTTTACAAAAAACGGCGAACGGTGTTTGCGTTCAAGTGAAAAAATCCCCGTAGGCGGCGCTGCCTACGGGGTGAATTTTTTATACGTTTATCTATTGAGAATGAGTTTCGTCAGCTCGACAGGGTCAACGATTTCGTTTCCTTTATAGACGCGCATATTGCCGGACGCGATTTCGTCGATAAGGATTACTTCGCCGTTGTTATAACCGAACTCGAATTTAATATCCCAAAGATCCAAACCGATGGTTTTTAAATCGTCCGCGACGATTTTTGTGATCTTCAAGGTTTGTTCTTTCATACTCTTGAACATTTCCTCGCTCATAACGCCGAGCGCCGCAAGACCTTCCGCGGTGACGAGGGGGTCGCCCTTGGCGTCGTTTTTAAAGGTACATTCGACGTAGCCGCCCGTAAGGGGGGTCCCGTTTTCGATATATTCGCCATATCTTCTGATAAAGCTGCCCGTAGCGACAAGGCGGCAGATGACCTCCAAGCCGTGGCCAAAGACGGTGGCGGGCAACACTTCCATAGTGGCGTTTTCGACGTCGGCGGCGACGTAGTGCGTTTTGACGCCTGCTTTTTTCAGCATTTCAAAATAATAAACGGAGGTTTGCAGGTTTGCTTTGCCAATCCCTTCAATGGTCAAGCCGACGGTGTTTTCACCGGGGTCGAACACGCCGTCTTTACCCGTGCAATCGTCCTTGAATTTCAGCATAACGTTGCCGTTATCCAATGCGTAAACGTCTTTGGTTTTGCCTTCGTACAGTTTTTTCATAAATATCTCCTTTTTATCGCAGGGCGCGAAAATTTAATAGCTTGTTTGGTTTGGCAAAGGGCATACCTTTGCTAACTTTTTTATTATAGCACATAATTTTTATTTTGTATATGATTTTTTTATAAAAATTTTTCCAAAAAATAAATTTTTTTTCAATAGATAAAATTTATCTTTTCCGCGCCCTCTATTTCGGGGGGCGGGCAATCGGTGGCGACGAGGTCGTAATCGGCAAGGGCGGAGGATCGATAGGTGCCGTGCGACTCGAATTTTGTATGGTCGATTAAAAGTACTCGTTTTTTACTGTTGCGGAATGCCACTTGTTTTAATTCCTTTTGGTCTAACGAACGCTCGAACGTGCAATCGCCAATGACCGCCGCGCAAGAGCAAAGCATCAAATCAAAGGAAAAATCGGCAAGCTGTCTAGTCGTCCAGCTGCCCGTTGTGGAGTTGGTGTTAAATTGCACGCTGCCGCCGATAAGGATGAGGTTGAGGTTGGGCTTTTTGGAAAGCTGTACCGCCGTTTGCAGGTTGTTGGTGACGACCGTTTTGTGGTTTAAATCCATTCGTTCGGCAAGCGCAAGCGCGGTGGAGGAGCTGTCGATAAACACGGAGCGAAAATAGGGGATATGCGGCAGAGCCTTGGTTGCCGCCCGTTCCTTTTCCCGCGCGTTCTTTTCCATACGGAAGAAAATAGAAATTTCTTCCGCGTTTTCAGGGAGCAACGCGCTGCCGTGGCTGCGTTCGACAAGTCCAAGGTTTTGCATTTCCGATAAGTCCCGCCGAATGGTCGCCTCGCTGACGAATAAAATCTTCGCCAGCTTGCTGACGCTGACACGTTTTTCTTCCTTTAAAATGCCTAAAATGTTGTCCTGCCGTTCGTTGATCGCCATATTTGACCTCTTTCTTTCATTTTTTGTTTATTTCTTGCGCGTTTTTGCGCATTTGTGATTGAATTGTACCATAAAAAATCTTTTTTGTCAATCTTTCGAACATATATAGACAAAAATAATTTTATATGATATAATGTATATGATAAAAAAGAATCCTCGCGGAGTATGCCTTATTCGGGGTAACAAAAACGGGGAGGAAAGAGGAGAGAACAAGGATGAGATATTATCTTGCGATTGACATCGGTGCGTCTTCGGGACGGCACATTTTGGCTCATTTAGAAAACGGGAAGATGGTGACGGAGGAGATTTACCGCTTCCAAAACGGTCCTGAAACGCTGACGGCGTACGACGGTAAAAAGCACCTGATGTGGACAAACGAACGGCTGTTTCAAGAAATCCTCAACGGCCTTAAAAAGGCGAAGGAGATCGGGAAAATTCCCTATTCGGTCGGGATTGACACTTGGGGGGTCGATTATGCGTTGTTAGACGAAAACGACAAGGAAATCGGCGGCGTGTATTGCTATCGCGATTCGCGCACGGACGAAACGATCCCTGCCGTACATAATATTATTCCGTTTGCGGAGCTGTATTCGAAAACGGGTATCCAGTTTGCCTCCTTTAATACCGTCTATCAGTTGCTGCACGATAAGCAGTCGGGCAGAATGGACAAGGCGAAAACGATGCTGATGTTGCCCGATTATTTCCACTTTAAGCTGACGGGCGTGAAAAAGCAAGAATATTGCAACGCGACGACGACGGGTATGGTCAATTCGGTGACGAATACCTGGGACGAGGAAATCATTGAAAAGCTGGGCTATAAGAAAGAGCTGTTTGGCGAGTTGGCTATGCCTGGGACGGAAGTGGGCGAATTTACCGACGAGGTTGCGGCGTTCGTTGGGTACAAGGCGAAGGTGATTTTGCCTGCGACGCACGACACGGCAAGCGCGGTGTTGGCGGCTCCGTTAGACGCGCAAACGCCGTATATTTCGAGCGGGACTTGGTCGCTTTTGGGTGTGGAACAAAATTTTGCACACACGAGCGAAGCGGCGAGAGAGGCGGGCTATTCCAACGAAGGTAGCATTGACAAGCAATTCCGTTTGCAGATCAATATCATGGGCTTGTGGATGATCCAGCAGGTTCGGCATGAATTGGGGGATAAGTACAGCTTTGCAGAGCTGGTTTGCATGGCGAGAGAGAATCCCGTCGATTATGAAATCAACGTCAACGATCAGCGGTTTATGGCTCCTGAAAATATGACGGAGGAGATCTTCGCGGCGGTTGGTAAAAAACTGACGGTTGGCGAAACGGCGTACGTGATCTATAACAATCTTGCAAAATATTACGATTTGGCGTTGAAGGCGTTGGAAGAGGTCACGGGCGAGAAGTATGAAACCCTGAACATTATCGGCGGCGGCAGCAAAAACGGGTTCTTGAACGAGCTGACGGCGAAATATACGGGCAAAAAGATTATTACGGGGCCTGCCGAAGGTACGGCGATCGGCAACCTGATGATGCAGATGGTCGGCGGCGGCGATCTTGCTTCCGTAAAGGAAGGACGTCAAATCATCAAACAATCATTTGACATTGCCGAGCTGTAATTGCGAAAGAGATTTTTTAAGGAATCAATAAAGAGGAGAATATAAATTATGTCTAGGTATGAAGAAGCGAAAAGAATTTACGCGCAGTTTGGCGTAGATACGGAAGCGGCGATGAAGCGGCTCGCAAACTTGTCCGTCAGCGTGCATTGTTGGCAAGGCGACGACGTAATCGGGTTTGACGGTAGCGATTCGCTGTCGGGGGGGATTCAGACGACGGGGAATTATCCCGGTAGAGCGAGAACCCCCGAGGAGTTGTTTGCCGACCTCACTACGGCGTTTAAGCTGATGCCCGGTAAAAAGCGCGTAAACGTTCACGCGTGCTATGCGATTCTTGGCGAAGATAAGGGCAAGGTCGATCGCGACGCGTACGAATATAAGCATTTTGAGCCTTGGGTAAAATGGGCGAAGGAGAATGGTTTGGAAGGGGTTGACTTTAATCCGACTTGGTTCTCTCATCCCAAGATGAAGGACGGGCTGTCGCTGTCCTCCCCCGACGAGGAAACGAGAAAATTTTGGGTCAATCACGGTAAGGCATGTATGAAGATCGCCGCCGAGATCGGAAAAGCGATGGGCAGCCCTTGCTGCGTGAACCTTTGGGTTCCCGACGGGTATAAGGATATCCCCGCCGACCGTCTTGGGCCTCGCGTGAGATTGAAAAAGTCCTTGGACGAGGTGTTGGAAGGGTACGATAAAGAATGGGTTATTCCCGCGGTAGAAAGCAAGGTCTTCGGGATCGGCGTGGAAAGCTATACGGTAGGCAGCAACGAATTTTATCAGAATTACGCGGCGACGCGCGGGATTTGCTGCTTGTTGGATACGGGGCATTATCATCCGACCGAAGTCGTTTCGGATAAAATCCCGTCCATGCTTGCCTTCTATGACAAAGTGCAGCTGCACGTTTCCCGTCCCGTACGCTGGGACAGCGACCACGTAATCGTCGTGGATGACGAATTGAAAGAGCTGTCTAAGGAAATTATCCGCAACGACGCGGACGATAAGGTGATTGTGGCTCTTGATTATTTCGACGCGAGCATCAACCGTCTGTGCGCTTGGGTGACGGGGGTTCGCTCTATGCAAAAGGCTTTGTTGAATGCGATTTTGCAGCCGTATGCGGAAATGAAGAAATTGCAGGACGAAGGCAACTTTACCAAAGTATTCTATATGCACGAGCGCGTAAAATTCCTGCCGTTTGCGGACGTTTGGGACGAATATTTGAAACGCCAAGGCTTGCAGGAAGACTGGTGGGAAGAAGTGGAAAAATTTGAAAAGGAAGTTATCGCGAAGCGCGTATAACCGAAAGGAGAACGTAAAATGAAAATTTTGGTTGTCAACGCCGGCAGCTCCTCTTTGAAATATCAGTTGTTTGATATGACGAAAGGGGACGTGTTGGCTAAAGGGAACTGCGAGCGGATCGGGATTGACGGTTTGCTTACGCACAAGGTACCCGGCAAGGAAGATTATAAGACGAGTGCCGATCTTAAAAATCACCGCGCGGCGATCGAGCTGGTTTTGAAAACTCTTACCGACGAAACGTTGGGCGTTATTAAGAGCGTAGATGAAATCGGGGCGGTGGGACACCGTTTCGCGCACGGCGGCGAAAAGCTGCGCCAGTCTTCTATCCTTGGCGAAGAAGAAGTGAAATATTTGGAAAGCATCGTGGGGATTAACCCCTTGCACGGGCCTCCCGCAATCAGCGGCTTAAAGGCGTGCAAAGAGGTTATGCCGAACGTCAAGCACGTCGGTGTGTTTGATACCTCCTATTATTCGACGATGGAAGATTATGCGTACGTATATCCCATTCCGTATGAATTGTATGAAAAATACCAAATCAGACGGTACGGCTTCCACGGCACTTCGCACAGATACGTTGCGGGCGTTGCTGCGGAAATGCTTGGGAAGAAGGACGCGAAAATTATCACTTGCCATCTTGGAAACGGCTCGTCCATTACGGCGACGGTAAACGGCAAGGCGGTGGATACGTCCATGGGCTTTACGCCGCAGGACGGCGTGCCGATGGGTACGCGTAGCGGCGCGGTGGATCCTACCGTAATGACGTACGTGATGAAGATGGAAAACATCAGCGCGGACGAAGCGGAAAAAATCCTCAACTCGAAATCGGGGTTGTTGGGCGTATCGGGAATTTCCAGCGACTGTCGCGACGTATGCGAAGCGGCGGAAAAGGGGAACTACCGTGCGGCGCTTGCGCTGAAAATTTTGGTGCACAACATCAAGAAGATCATCGGGTCTTACGTGGCGGAAATGAACGGCGTTGACGCCCTCGTCTTTACGGCGGGGATCGGCGAAAACGATAGACAGCTCCGTGCGGACGTCTGCAAGGAAATGTCCTATCTTGGCATTGAAGTAGATGAAGAAATCAACGCTACATGCCCTCGCGGCAAAAATGCGGATATCACCAAGGCCGGCGCGAAAGTGCGGACGTTTGTGATTCCTACCAACGAGGAATATATGATTGCCTCGGATACTTTAAAACTTGTAAAATAAAAAAATAAATAAAGGAAGGAAATATTTATGAAATCTGTATTCGAAATCAAGAAAGAAATTTGCGAAGTCGGTCATAAGCTTTGGCTCAAAGGCTTTGTAGCCGCAAACGACGGGAACATTTCGGTTAAAGTTGGCGAAAACGAATTCTACTGCACCCCCACGGGCGTATCGAAGGGTTCGTTGACCCCCGATATGATCATCAAGGTTGACAAGGACGGCAAGAAGCTGGAAGGTAAATTGAACCCTTCGTCCGAAATCAAAATGCATATGCGCGTTTATAGAGAACGCCCCGACGTTACGGCGGTTGTGCACGCACACCCTCCCGTTGCTACGGCGTTCACCGTTGCGGATATCGACCTTGACCAGTACATTTTGCCCGAAGCGGTTTTGACGATCGGCGAAGTGCCTACCTGCGATTACGGTACTCCCTCCACGATGGAAATTCCCGATTCGTTGGATCCGTACCTTCAAAACCACGACGCATTCTTGCTTCGTAACCACGGCGCGCTGACGGTTGGCTGCAACCTCAACAAAGCGTTCTTCGTTATGGAAGAAGTTGAATTTAACGCGGTAATCTGCAAGCACGCGATGGATCTTGGCGCGGTACACGAAATCTCCAACGATCAGTTGAAGAAATTGATGGATCTTCGTAAGAAGATGAACTTGCCCGGCCGTCACCCCGGTATTGACTACGGTGAAGAACCCGCTTGCAACAACGGCTGCAATGCAGAGCTTGTTGAAGCGATCACGAAGAAGGTCCTTGCGGCACTCGGTAAATAAGAAAAGAAATTTAAGGAGTTTATGAAATGGCTATCAATTGGACAGAAGCTCAAATTGAAGAAGTGGTAGCGTCCGTTATCAGAAACCTCCAAGGGGGAACTCCTGCAAAAGCAAACGACAATTGGGATTCTACGCAATATAACGGTCGGCGTTTGATCGGTATCTACGCGGATATGAACGACGCGATCGAGGCGGCGACGGCGGGGTATAAAGCCATCCGTGCGATGCGCCTTGAAGAACGCGAAAAGGTGATTGCGGTGATTCGCGACCTTTGCCGCAAAGAAGCTCCGATTATGGCGGCGCTTGGCGTGGCGGAAACGAAGATGGGCAGGGTGGATCACAAAACCGCCAAGCATATCCTCGTTGCGGACAAAACGCCCGGTACGGCGGACATCGTCGCGCAGGTTAAGACGGGGGATTACGGCTTGACGCTGACGGAAATGGCTCCGTTTGGGGTCGTCGGCAGTATCACGCCCAGCACCAACCCTTCCGAAACGGTCATCTGTAACAGTATCGGTATGATCGCGGCGGGCAACGGAGTGGTGTTCAATCCTCATCCCAACGCAATTGCGACGTCGAACTATGCGGTGGACCTTATCAACCGCGCCAGTGCGGCGGCGGGCGGTCCGAAGGTGTTGGTGGCGTCCGTGGTGAAGCCCACTTTGGATACGGCGCAAATTATGTACAAGCACGCCAACATTCGTTTGCTGGTTTGTACGGGCGGTCCCGGGGTTGTTAGAAGCGTGCTTTCGAGCGGGAAAAAGGCAATCGGCGCGGGTGCGGGTAATCCTCCCGTTATTGTGGACGATACGGCGGACATTCAAAAAGCGGCGAAGGATATTATCGACGGGTGTACCTTTGATAACAACTTGCCCTGTATCGCGGAAAAGGAAGTGTTTGCGTTTAAGAACATTGCGGACGAGCTGATTGAAGGAATGTTGAAAAACGGCGCGTATAAAATTAACGCGCAGCAGGCGGATAAGCTTGCGCAGATCGTTTTGGTGGAATCGAAAAATCCCAAGACGGGCATTGTGAAAAAGACGGTCAGTAGAGATTGCGTCGGCAGGGACGCGGCGGTGCTCTTGAAAAAAATCGGCGTCAACGTGGGTCCTGAGGTTCGGTGCATTATTTGCGAAACGAACTTTGAACATCCTTTCGTTCAGAACGAATTGATGATGCCCATTCTTCCCATCGTTCGCGTGGATAACATTGATCAAGCGATTGATCTTGCAGTCCGCGCGGAACACGGCAACCGTCATACGGCGCACATGCACTCGAAGAACGTTGACCATTTGACGCGGTTTGCCCGCGCGGTGGAAACGACGATTTTCGTCAAGAACGCGCCCTCGTATGCGGGGATCGGGTTCGGTGGCGAAGGCCATACGACGTTTACGATCGCTGGACCTACGGGCGAAGGCTTGACTAGCGCGCGTAGCTTTACGAGATACCGTCGTTGCGTTTTGTCGGACGGGTTCCGCATTATTTAAGGTAAAAAAGGAGAGAAAAAAATTATGGATATTACTTCTTCTCAAGTAGAAAGCATCGTCCGTAAAATTTTAGGGGAGATGGGCGGCGCGAAATCGTCCTGCTCTGGCAAGATCCCCAAAACCGCAAAGGTGGCTATGCTCACCGCGCAAAAGAAAATCGAGGTGAAGGAATACCCCGTCCCTGCGTTGCAGGACGACGATATCCTCGTCAAGGTGGAAGGTTGCGGCGTTTGCGGTACGGACGTACACGAATGGAAGGCCGATCCGTTTGGGATTATCCCCGTAACGCTCGGTCACGAAGGCACGGGCGAGATTGTGTATCTTGGTAAAAACATCAAGACGGACACGTCGGGCAAGCCTATTAAGGTGGGCGATAAAATCGTTACCAGCGTTATTAGCTGCGGCGAGTGCCACGTTTGCCGTAACCATCCCGCAAACACCAACCTTTGCGACAAGCAAGGGGTGTTCGGGTTAATTCCCCACAGCGACGCACAGCCTTTGACGGGCTGGTTTGCCGATTATCTTTTGATTCGCGGGAAGGGTTCGACTTATTTCGTCGTCAACGACCTCGATTTGAAGGAAAGAATGTTGTTAGAGCTTGCTTGCGTGTGCGTACACGCGTTAAAGAGAGCGCAAACGACGGGGCTGATGAATTTCAATACGAAGGTGTTAATTCAAGGGCTTGGGCCTGTTGGCTTGGTGATGATTAGCGTTTTGCGCGCGGCGGGTATCAACCATATTATCGCTATTGACGGGACGCCTAAACGTTTGGAAATGGCGAAAAAGTTGGGTGCGAAGACTGTAATTAACTTCAAAGAAGTGACGACGTTGGAAGAACGCGTGAAGCTTGTTAAGAGCGTTGCAAACGGCGTGGGCGCGGATTTCGCGTTCCAGTGTACGGGCGCGCCTGCGGCGGCGAAAGACATCTTTGAATACATCCGTCGCGGCGGCGGGCTTTGCGAAATGGGTTTCTTCGTCAACAACGGCGAATACAACGTAAATCCCCACTTTGCAATGTGTAATAAGGAAATCAACCTCGTTGGGTCTTGGGACTATTCGGCGGACGATTATCCCACGACGATGGCGTTCCTGCGTCAGGCAAGAGAAATGAACATTCCTATCAAGGATTTGATTACGCACGAATTCCCCCTCGATCAACTGAACGAAGCGATGGAAGTCAACGTCGCGCAGCAGGGCATTAAGATCTGTTACGTAGCGAAGTGAGTCGCGCGGTGCGGGCGTTCCGTTTCGCGTAGCGAAAGGAAGGTTTGCGAAAAATAATGCGGTTCGATTCACTCGACGGATAAGGAGAAGGATATGGCTCTTGGAATGATAGAAGTGTTCGGGTTTACGACGTCCATCGTCGTTGCCGACAAAATGGCAAAAACCGCGGACGTAAAGATCGTGGCGATCGACAAGAACAAGCCCGCGGCGGGCGACGACGCAAGGGTGCCATTGGTTATGGCAATCAAGGCGGAAGGCAGCGCGGCGGCGGTACAAGCAGCGGTGGCGGCTGGGAAGGAGGAGGCTGAAAAAAGAGGCCTTTACATCACCCACAAGATCATCGCACGCCAGAGCGAGGATATCGAATGGTTTGCCCATTTAAATGCGCTCGGCAAAGACAAATTAAGATAAAAAAATAAAAAATAAAAATTTTAAGGAGATTAACAATTATGATGGAAGCATTAGGTATGGTGGAAACGAGAGGTTTGGTAGCGGCGATTGAAGCGGCTGATGCAATGGTAAAGGCGGCAAACGTCGTATTGATCGGCAGCGAAAAGATCGGTAGCGGCTTGGTAGGCGTTATGGTTCGTGGTGATGTTGGCGCTGTTAAGGCGGCTGTGGAAGCAGGTTCGGCTGCGGCTACGTCCCTTGGCGAAGTGATCGCTACGCACGTAATCCCTCGTCCCCACATGGACGTTGAAAAGCTTCTTCCCACCATTAAATAAGATTGGCTGTTTAGGTAAGGAGAGCAACTTTTATGAAAGCAATTGCATTACTCGAAGTGCAAGCCATGGTCGCCGCAATCACCGGGCTTGACGCTATGGTAAAAGCAGCTGACGTAAGGCTTATTCACGTTGAAAAACGACTTGGCGGCAGACTGGTGACGGTCGTTGTCGAAGGGGAGGTTTCAGCGGTGCAGGCGGCGGCTGCGGCAGGCGCGGCAGCGGCTGCCGAGGTAGGCAATGTGAAACTGTGCGAGGTGATTGCGCGCCCGCACCCCGACGTTATGAAATTTTTAACGACGGACTAACGAAAAAATTAAGGCGATTGCCTTAAAATAAAAAAGAAATTTTTAAAATTATCAGGAGGATAATACAATGGAAGCATTAGGCATGGTTGAAACGAGAGGCTTGGTAGCAGCGATTGAAGCGGCAGATGCAATGGTAAAGGCGGCAAACGTCGTATTGATCGGCAGCGAAAAGATCGGTAGCGGCTTGGTAAGCGTTATGGTTCGTGGCGACGTTGGCGCTGTTAAGGCGGCTGTGGAAGCAGGTTCGGCTGCGGCTACGTCCCTTGGCGAAGTGATCGCTACGCACGTAATTCCTCGTCCCCACGCAGACGTGGAAAAACTTCTTCCCTCCATCAAATAATCGGAAGGAAAAAGAAAGAGCAAGGCAAAAAAACGCGCAGTATCCAAAGAGGGCGTAGCCCGTCCAAATTTGGGTGCTGCGACGTAAGCCTGCACGCATAAAAACATTGACAAAAATCGCGCGGGCTATAAAAATGTAGGCGCGAAAAGGGTTGCGCGTGATACGCGCGCGTGTGTAAACGCGCAAAAAAATCAACGAAAAAGTGAGAAAGTAAGGAACGGTATTTATGGAATATTCAAATGCACAGATTGCCGAATTGGTTAAAAAAGTACTTTCGGAGGTGAGCGGCGTAAGCGCTTCTTCGACGGACGGCGAGGTCCCCGTTGGGGTATCCAACAGACATATACATTTGACGAAAGAGGATATGGAAACTCTTTTTGGGGCGGGGTACGAGTTGACTCCGTTGAAAGATCTTTCCCAGCCCGGTCAGTACGCCTGCAAAGAGGTATTGACGATCGTAGGGCCTTCCCTTCGTCCCATTGAAAACGTACGCGTGTTGGGGCCGTTGAGAAAGCAATCGCAGGTGGAAATTTCCGCGACCGATTCCTTTGTGTTAAAGGTAAAACCGCCCGTACGCGAATCTGGGAAACTGTCCGGCTCGGCTGGGATTAGGATCGTAGGACCGAAAGGGGTAGTTACCTTGCAAGAGGGGTGCATTATTGCAAACCGTCATATCCACATGTCCCCTTCGGATGCGGCGAAATTCGGCGTGAAGGATTGCGACACGGTAACGGTGGACGTAAACGGCACCCGTCGTACTAGATGGTATGACGTACAGGTGCGTGTGCATGAAGATTTCCGTTTGGAAATGCACGTCGATACGGACGACGCCAACGCGGCGGGGATTGGAAACGGCTTTAAGGTAAAGGTCGTAAAGGAGTAATATGTTAAGAGGCATTATTCGGGGACACATTGTGTCCACAAGAAAACAGGAATCTCTTGTCGGCAGCAAGTTTATGGAAGTGGAAATTATGAAAAACGGCGAGCTGACGGGCGAATACATTATTGCGATCGACAGCGTTGGGGCTGGCATCGGGGAAACGGTGCTGATCACTACGGGCAGTTCGGCGCGCCTTGCGCTTTCTAATAAGCAAGCGCCTACGGACGCGGTGATCGTCGGTATCGTAGATTAAAAAAAGGCGAGGTTGCAACTCGGTTTGGGGGTTGCGACAGCTATTTAAAACATCGAAAATAAAGAGAGAAGACAATGGAATTGAAAGAAATAATGAAGGAAGCCGGGATCGTCGGCGCGGGCGGGGCAGGATTTCCCGCCTATGCAAAGCTGGCGGCGGCGGATACCCTTCTTATCAACGGCGCCGAATGCGAGCCCCTTCTCTATACCGATTATATATTGTTGGAAAGGGAACTTTCCATGGTGCTTTGCGGAATCGCGGAGGTTTTGCAGTATGCGAAGATCCCTCGCGCGTTGTTGTGTGTGAAAAAGCACACGGCGGACAGGTTAGAATGGTCGGATGGGGAAAGGCTGGCGGATAAAATTTTCGTCCGCGTTTTGCCCGACGTTTATCCTATGGGTGACGAAATCAGCCTGATCTATCAAGCGACGGGCAGGGTGGTAAAGCCGGGCAATTTGCCCATTACCGCAGGCGTGATTGTGTTCAACGTGGAAACGGTGTACAACGTAGCGACGGCGGTGAAATTCTCGTCCAAGGTGACGACGAAATGGCTTACCGTCGGGGGAAATATCCCGCAGCCATTTGTGGCGTGCGTGCCGATTGGGACTCCTATTCGGGATTTGTTTAAAAAATTCGGGGTAGAGGTGCCTGACGAACACGTTGTGATAGACGGCGGCCCGTCCATGGGTAAGGTAGTATGCTTGCGCAAGGACGTCGTGACCAAGACGACGAAGGGATTTTTGATTCTGCCAAAGAATATTGAAGCGGTACGGACGAAGCTGATCAATGCGGAAAAGGCGATTGCGCGCGCGGAAACGGCGTGCTGTCAATGTACAAGATGTACGGATATGTGTCCCCGCGCGTTGTTAGGATACCCCTTAGAGCCGCACAAAATGGTGCGTACGGCAATGAGCGCGGCGACGGTATTGCCTCAGCTGGTACAGACGGCGACTTTGTGTTGCGGGTGTGGCGTTTGCGAATCGCTTGCGTGCAATCAAGGTATTTCGCCTAAGGCGGTCATAAACAAGTATAAGGCGTTGCTTGCCGCAAACAAAATGCGTTACGTCGGGACGGAGGAGGTTTCTCCCCTTGAAGAACGGGAATACCGTATGGTTCCGTCCGTAAGATGGGAAAGCGTTTTAGGGGTTGCCAAATATGACAAAGTGGCGGAATTCCGTGGCGAAGCGTGTGATTTTGCAAGGGTAGAAATTTTGTTAAGACAGCATATTGGCGCGCCCTCCGTTTGTATCGTAAAGGACGGGGACGTGGTGAAACGGGGCGACAAGATCGCCGACAGTGCAGAGGGGCTGTCCCTTCCGCAGTATGCGTCGATCGACGGCAGAGTGACCGTCGTAAACGGTGAAAAAATTATCATTGACAGGGTAGATAAATAATGTTTAAAGCAATTGGCGTTATCGAATTGAAGAGTATTCCCAAAGGGGTTGAGGCGACGGACGCGGCGCTGAAAAGCGCGGGCGTGGATATGGTTGCGGCGCACCCGACCTGCCCTGGGAAATACGAAATTATTTTGACGGGCAGCATTTCCAACGTGACGGCGGCGATTAGCCACGTTTTGGCGAAATTTGACGGGTATATCATTGATTCGTCCATTATGGGGCGGATTGACGAGCAAGTCATTGCGGCGTTGTTTGGAACGCAGACGACGGCGAAAAAGGGCGCGTTGGGCTTGATTGAAACCTTCTCCGCGGCGACCGTGATTAAGGCGGCGGATATTGCCGTAAAGACGGCGCGGGTCGAAATTTACGATTTGCGCGTATCCCACGGTTTGGGAGGCAAAGGGGTCGTGATGGTGACGGGCGAGGTCGGCGACGTGACGGCGGCGGTAGAAGCTGGCGCGGCGCAGGCGAAGGCGGCAGGTACGCTTTCTTCTACCTGCGTGATCGCGGCACCCCACGAGGATCTTTGGAAACAGCTTTAATCGAATCATTTAAAAAGAAAAAAGAGGCAACGGTATGGAAAATATCAAATTTGTGCTGGAAAAGAGTGCAAGGATAGAAAAACTGGTTGACGCATTGTACGCGAAGCTGCCCGAGATTGAATCGGCGCGCGGCGTTTTGGTGACGGAAAGCTATAAGCAGACGGAGGATCTTGCAATCATCAACCGTCGTAGCGCGGCGTTTGCGCACATTTTGCAAAATTTGCCCATTGTTATCCGTGATCACGAACTGATCGTCGGCAGCGCGACGGTTGCGCCTCGCGGCTGTCAGGTGTTCCCTGAATATTCCTACGAATGGTTAGAGGCGGAATTCGACACGGTGGAAACGCGTGCGGCAGACCCTTTCTATATCTCCGAAAAGACGAAGGGAGAGCTTCGCGAAGCGTATAAATATTGGAAGGGCAAGACGAATAGCGATCTTGCGAAATCGAACATGGCGCCCGAGGCGTATGCGGCGTTTACCAAGCACGGAATGTTCACGCCCGGGAACTATTTTTACAATGGGATTGGGCACGTTTGCGTGCAATACGACAAAGTGCTGCAAAAGGGCTACCGCGGGATTATTGCGGAGGCGCAAGCCGCCCTTGATAAATTGGACGTTTCCGACGGCGATTACGTTACCAGAAACAATTTCTTAAACGCCGTCATTGAAAGCTGCGAAGCGGTGATTGAATACGCGCACAGATACGCAAAGCTTGCGTGCGAGATGTCCAAAAAGGAAAGCGATCCCGAACGAAAGGCAGAATTGCAAAAGATTGCGAAAAACTGCGCGCACGTTCCCGAATTTCCCGCAACGGATTTTCACGAGGCGTGTCAGTCCTTCTGGTTTGTGCAGTTATTGCTGCAAATCGAATCCAGCGGGCATTCCATCTCGCCCGGTCGGTTCGATCAATATATGTATCCTTATTATAAAAAGGACGTGGACGCAGGCAAGCTGACGGTAGAGCAAGCGCAAGAGCTGATTGACTGTATTTGGGTTAAATTAAACGATATCAACAAGGTGCGTGACGCGGCTTCGGCGGACGGGTTTGCGGGCTACGGTATGTTCCAAAACCTCATTGTCGGCGGGCAGGATGTCCACGGCGTGGACGCGACGAACGACCTTTCGTATATGTGTATCGAGGCGTCTATGCACGTTCCTCTGCCTCAACCCTCCATTTCCATCCGCGTATGGAACGGAACGCCCGAATCCCTGATGATTAAGGCGGCGGCGCTGACGAGATTGGGAACGGGCTTCCCCGCTTATTATAACGACGAAGTGATTATTCCGTCCATTATGGCGCGCGGGCTGACGTTGGAGGACGCGAGAGATTATTGTATTATCGGCTGCGTCGAACCGCAAAAGGCGGGCAAGACGGACGGCTGGCACGACGCGGCGTTCTTCAATATGTGCCGCCCTATGGAATTGGTATTTTCGGGCGGTATGGATAAGGGCGTGATGATCGGCGTAGATACGGGCGACGTGACGAAAATGACTTCGTTTGAAGAATTTTTCAACGCGTACAAGGCGCAACAAAGCTATATGATCAAATTGCTGGTGAACGCCTGCAACGCGATCGACGCGGCGCACGCGACGAGAATGCCTTTACCCTTCCAGTCTTGTATGGTGGACGACTGTATCGGCCGCGGAAAATCTTTGCAAGAGGGTGGCGCGATCTATAACTTTACGGGGCCTCAAGGGTTTGGTATTGCCAACAATACGGACGGCTTGCTGGCTGTTAAAAAGCTGGTATTTGACGAAAAACAGGTAACCATGTCCGAGATGAAGGCTGCGCTTGCCGCAAACTTCGGCTACGGAATTACGGGAAAAGCGGCGGAACGCATCACGGCGGAGATCGCCGAACAGCTTGCCGCGCAAAATATCGAAATCACCGAAGACGTTATCCGTACCATCTATCACGAAGTGACGACGGCGGACAGCTTGGACGCGCAACAAAAGGCGCGCTATCGCGAGATTAAGCGGTTGATTGACGAAACCTGCCCCAAATACGGTAACGACATTTACGAGGCGGATATGCTTGCCCGTGAGGTGGCGAACAGCTACACCAAAGAAGTGGAAAAATACACCAACTTCCGCGGCGGAAAATATCAGGCGGGACTGTATCCCGTTTCGGCAAACGTACCCCTTGGCGGGCAGACGGGCGCGACGCCCGACGGGCGGCTTGCCTTTACGCCGATTGCGGACGGTATCGGACCTGCGTCTGGTAGGGACGTGAAAGGCCCTACGGCGACGGCGAATTCGGTGGCGAAGCTGGAACAGGACGTGGCGTCCAACGGCACTTTGCTCAACCAAAAATTTCATCCTTCGGCATTGAAGGGAATGACGGGCTTGACAAAATTCGTCGCTTTGATCAGATCGTATTTCGACCAAAAGGGTATGCACATGCAGTTTAACGTCATCACGCGTGAAACGTTGCTGGACGCGCAGGAAAACCCTGAAAAATATAAAACTTTGGTCGTTCGCGTGGCAGGGTACAGCGCGCTGTTTACCACTCTGTCCCGTTCCTTGCAAGAGGACATTATCAACAGAACGGAGCAGGGGTTCTAAAAAGGAGCTTATAAGGTCGGCAACTCGCCGACGGGCAGGACGGAGAACCGTTTTGAAGGAAAATTTCTATGAGTATTTACGAAACGAAAGGTAGAATATTTAATATCCAACGGTTTTCCATCCACGATGGGCCGGGGATACGAACGATCGTCTTTTTCAAGGGCTGTTTTATGCGGTGCGAGTGGTGCTGTAACCCCGAATCGCAAAAATTTGAAATTCAAACGATGATCGAAAACGGAAAGAAAAAGACGGTAGGTCGGGACGTGACGGTGGAGGAGCTGTTGCCCGAGCTGCTTGCCGATCGCCCCTATTATCGCCGTAGCGGCGGAGGAATCACTCTTTCGGGTGGGGAAATTTTGTGTCAGCCGCAATTTGCGCGGGATTTGTTGCGTGCCTGCAAGGAAAACGGCTTGCATACGGCGGTGGAATCGACGGCGAACGCCCCCTTTGAAAAGATAGAGATGGTTTTGCCCTATTTGGATTTGTATTTGATGGATATCAAGCACATGGATTCGGAAAAGCACAAGCGATATACGGGCGCACCGAACGAGTTGATTTTGGAAAATGCGAAAAAGATCGCGGAAAGCGATACGCAGCTGATTATTCGCACCCCCGTCGTGCCGTCCTTTAACGACACCGCGGCGGAGATCAAGGCGATTTCTAAATTCGCGGCGGGCTTGCCGAACGTTGAAGAACATCATTTGTTGCCGTACCACCGTTTGGGTCAGGATAAATACGATCAGCTAGGCAGAACATACGCCTTAAAGGAAATTTTGCCGCCGCCCGACGAAAAGATGCAATATCTTTTGTCTATTGCGGAAGAAAGCGGTTTAAAATGCCAGATTGGCGGTTAAAAAAGCATATTGGATTTGCATAGAAGGAGTTTCGTTATGGAAATGCAAGATAAAATGAGAATTATACAGGAGTTTGTTCCCGGTAAGCAAATTACGCTTTGCCATATCATTGCGAACCCCGGCGAGGTGCTTTATACTAAGCTTGGGTTAGATCCGCAGGCGGATTATTCGAAGAGTGCGATCGGCGTTTTGACGGTAATCCCTTACGAAAGCGCGGTGATCGCGGCGGATATCGCGATGAAGGCATCGGGCGCGGAGATTGGGTTTGTCGATAGATTTACGGGGACGTTGATCATTACGGGTTCGGTGTCGTCTGTGGAAGCGGCGTTTACGGCGATTCGCGAATATTTCGTGAAAAAGCTGGATTATATTTGTTGCGAAGTGACGAAGACCTAAGCCATGAAAAAGATTATGCTGTTTGGCAGGGTTGCGGCGGGGAAAACTACCTTAAAGCAAGCCTTGCTTGGCGAGGAGATTAAATACGATAAAACGCAATACGTCAATTATCTCGATACGGTGATCGACACCCCTGGGGAATATACCGAGCGCAGGGAAACGAGTGGCGCGTTGGCGCTGTATGCGTACGAAGCGGATATCGTCGGCTTGGTGCTGTCGGCAAACGAGCCGTATTCTGTGTTTTCGCCTTGCTTAACGAGTATGGTAAACCGTGAGGCGATCGGGATCATTACGGGGATAGACAAGCCCGACGCAAACGTACAGCGGGTAGAGCGTTGGTTGCGCTTGGCGGGCTGTAAAAAGATTTTTCCCGTTTCCTCCTATACGGGGGAGGGAATTGCCGAGCTGATCGAATATTTAAAAACGGACGAAGAAAGGCAGGCGGACGCCGCCGCGGCGAAAGCCGTCGAAAACTCGGCTGAAAAGGCTGTTGTAAAGTCGGCTAGGGCGACGGTTGCGGCGAAAGGTTCTTTGCGGAGCAAAAGAAAAAAGTTGGAATGACGAACGGACGAACTGAGGAGAAATTATGAGCAAAACCAAAGTGATTGCATTTGCGAATAACAAAGGGGGGAGCGGCAAGACGACCACGTGTTCCAACGTCGGTTGCGCTCTTTCGATGCTGGGCAAAAAGGTGCTGTTGATTGACGGGGATATGCAGCTGAACCTCACCTTGTCCTTTTTCGACGAGGATCAAGCTTTGGGGTTTGCCGAAAGCGGAAAAAATATCTACACCGCGATCAAGGAAGAACGCGATTTGTCCGATTTTATCGTCGAAACGGGCTACGACGGGTTGGATCTTGTGCCTTCGTCCTCGTTGATGAGCTCGGTTGAGTTTGATTTGTTTACCAAATGGCAACGGGAAGTGATCTTGAAAAAGTGCTTAGAGCCCGTTCGCGCGAGGGGGTATTACGATTATATTTTAATCGACGCGCCGCCTACGCTTGGGGGCTGGGTAATGAACGTGATGTGCGCATCCGATTACGTGGTGATTCCCGTCGAAGCTAGCCCTTGGGGGCTGTTTGGTTTGGCTAACATTTTCGAATTTTGCGGACACGTACAAAAAATTTCGCCGAATTTGGAGATTTTGGGGATTGCGATCACGAAAGCGGACGAAAGAAAGAATTATTTAAAGCAGACCATTGAAACGCTGAACGGCACGGAAGGGGTAAATCTCTTTAAAACGTACATCCGCGTCGATAGCGCGATCGAATGGGCGCAAGACAACAGCAAACCCGTCGTTGCGTACAAGAAAAACAGCCGCAGCGCGACGGAATATATGCAACTTGCAAAGGAGATTTTAAGTTATGTCGATCGGTAAAAATTCTATCAAAAGAGCAGTAAACAACGGCTATTCGAAGGTGAAAACCACCGCGCCCGATATGGAAAACAGCGAAGTGTTAGCGCCTGCGGCACCCGAATCGTCCGCAGCGGTTAAAGTGCCCGTAGAAAAAACGGCGCCCGCGGCTGCAAAAAAACGCGCTTGCGCCAAAAAGACGGCGAATGCCCCTGCAGTGAAGACGGAAACACCCGTAGAGGATAAGCCCGTACAAAAGACGGCGAAGAATACGGCGAAAAAAGCACCTGTGAAAAAGGCGGCGGCCCAAAAAGCAGAAAAAACGTACGTTAATTTTGGCGAAGAAATGCCCTTCTATCTTCTTTGAGGGAAAAAGGGGTTAAAAATTGAGAAAAACCGCAAGGCGAGTATTTATTCGCTCTGCGGTTTTTTGTTTGAAAACGGCACGGTTTTTCCCTTTTAAACGTAAACTGTATTGAAGGCGGTCATTCGTCTTTGCTAATACAGGAGGAGAAAAAATATGTGTTATCATCAATTTGGTTGTGGCGACGATCCTTGTTGCCAAGACGGATGCGGCGGGCAGGTTAGGATTCGTTACGTCGTAGGGCCGCGTGGCCCTCGCGGTCCGCAAGGTCCCCAAGGGGAAACGGGTGAAACGGGCGCAATAGGCCCTGTCGGTCCCGCAGGTCCCGTTGGCCCGCAAGGTGAACAAGGGATTCAAGGCGAGCAGGGTATTCAGGGTGAGCAAGGCATTCAAGGCCCCGTGGGTCCTGCCGGTCCCCAAGGCGAGCAGGGTATTCAGGGCGAACAAGGCCCCGTAGGTCCTGCCGGTCCCCAAGGACCGCAAGGAGAACCCGGTGTGGTTACGCCTGCGGCGGCTGTGGCTGACGCTGTGGTGGCGGGCGCGACAGTGGAAAGCAACGCAACGAAGATCAATGAAATTTTGGCGGCGTTGCGCGCGGCGGGTTTGATGGAAACCTAACGAACAAAAAATAAACTAAGGCGGGTTTCCGCCAAACAAACTCACTTCTAAATTCTTGACGGCAAGGGACTTGGAGGTGGGTTTGTATTTTTATATTCTTTTATTCGTAACGTAAAATAACAGCTATACAACCGCGTTGATAAGGTTGACAAGCAAGCGAAATAGTGTTAAAATATTATAAATAATATATATCAAGGAGATCTTATGAGAAAGATAGATTTACAGTTGGTAAGCGATAAGATTAAAGAGTTATTTATCGACGCTTGCGAAAACATTCCTGAAAACGTTTTGAACGCGTTGAAAAAAGCGAGCGAAAAAGAGCAGTCTCCGCTTTCCAAAGAAGTGATAAACAAAATTGTCGAAAATGCGTATTTGGGGAGAGAAAAACACCTGCCTATCTGCCAAGATACGGGCGTTGCGGTGGTTTATTTAACGATCGGCTCCGAAGTGTATTTTGAAGGGGATATTTACGAGGCGGTAAACGAGGGCGTGCGGCGCGCTTATACCGAAGGGTATTTGAGGAAATCCGTCGTTCGTCACCCGCTGGATCGGGTGAACACCAAAGACAACACTCCCGCGATCGTGCATATTAAAATGGTGCCTGGGGACGTTTTCAAAATTGACGTTGCGCCGAAGGGCGGCGGCAGTGAAAATATGTCGCTTGTGAAAATGTTAATCCCTGCGGACGGAATCGAGGGGATTAAAAAGCTGGTCGTGGATACGGTGTTTAATGCGGGCGGGAAGCCTTGTCCTCCGCTGGTTGTCGGCGTGGGGATTGGCGGCAACTTTGAAAAGTGCGCGCTCCTTGCCAAAGAAGCGTTGTTCCGCGAAATTGACGACGAAAGCAGCGACCCGATTGCAAATCAGCTTGAAAAGGAGCTTTTAACCCTGATCAACAACACGGGCGTCGGCGCGATGGGATTCGGCGGAACGCAAACTTGCCTTGCGGTAAAAGTGAACGTTCACCCTTGCCATATCGCAAGCCTTCCCGTTGCAATCAATATTCAATGCCATGCGGCAAGACATAAGTCTTGCACCCTTTAATCGGAGGTTTATATGAAAGTTTATTTGAATAGTCCTGTCAATCCCGAAGAAGTAAAAAATTTGAGAATCGGGGACGAAGTTTATATTTCAGGCGTCATCTACACGGGTAGAGACGCGGCGCACAAACGCCTTTGCGAGCTGTTGGATAAAAAGGAAAGCCTGCCTTTGGACGTCAACAATTCGGTGATCTATTACGTTGGACCTACGCCCGCAAAGCCCGGCAGAGCCATCGGTTCGGCGGGACCTACGTCCAGTTACAGAATGGATCCGTATTCGGAACAGCTTTTGAAAGAGGGCTTGAAGGTGATGATCGGAAAAGGCCCCAGAAGCAAGGATTTTAAGGAGTCCTTACCCAAATACGGCGCGGTGTATTTGTCCGCGATCGGTGGCGCGGCGGCGCAAATTTCCGAATCGGTTAAAAAATGTGAAGTGATTGCGTATGAAGATTTGGGCGCGGAAGCGATCCACCGCTTAGAGGTTGAAAATTTTTATGCGATCGTTACCTATGATTCGGAGGGGAACGACCTTTTCGAGCAGGGAATCGAACAGTATAAAAAATAATAGGATAAAAGAAAATAAACACAAAAAAACTCCCCGTGGCTTGTTAGCCATGGGGAGTTGCCGTTTTATAACGTTTCTGTCGTAGTACAAGACCGATTTACAAGAAAAATACAAAATGAATTTACCTGGGGCGGGCGTAGAAAGACAGACCGAATGACGTAAATGGCGGACTGAATTACAGGTATTATCTAGGGCGGAAGTAAGAAGAAATTTACTAAAGTTTTTACTATATATTTATATAGGTAGAGAGGGGACGAATTGCTAGGATTTATAAGGCTTTGAGGTAGGTTGAGGGGGAAGTAGAAGTATATATAATTTTAGGTAAAATAAAAAAACACTTTGCGGTGATGCAGAGTGCTTTTTTGTTAGTTATTTTGTTTTGTCTTCTCTCTTTATTGTTATAAGATTATATATAATTTCAGGTCGGAAGTTTTTGTACTTTTTATTGAAATTGAATTTGTCTTATAACATAATTTCTACAATTACTCGCCTTTGAAGGGGAGAAGAGCCGTGATTCTTGCACGCTTGATAGCGGTTGCAAGCAATCTTTGGTGAGCAGCGCACGTACCGCTCATTCTGCGAGGGAGGATTTTACCGCCTTCCGTGATAAATTTCTTCAAACGGTTTACATCCTTGTAATCGATAGCGTCGAGTTTTTCCTGGCAGAATGCGCATACCTTTTT
>JAZKXM010000143.1:0-18999 GCA_045611585.1 Candidatus Scatosoma sp.
GCTTGCGCAAACGGACTTAAATAAGCAACCGTCAGGTTGCGCTCTACGCCGTTAGGCGTACAAGCGGCAATAGCCGCCCAAAGCCCAAAATCAAGCAACCGTTAGGTTGCGCCCTTTGTCCAAAGGACAAATTTCATACGCTTGAATAAGCGTATTTCACGCACCGATAGGTGCGTTTCACTCCATAAAAGCGAGGACACACACTATGGCAAACGAACAAAATATGATGCCCTTCAATCGTGACGCAGAAATGGCGCTCTTGGGCTGTCTTTTGATGGACAACGATATCGTTTCGGATATCATTGAAAAATTAAAAGAAGAGGACTTTTACCAAGAATCGCACAAATTCATTTTTCAAGCGATGCATTCGGTATTTTCCGAGCGTAAGCCCGTCGATATCGTCACCGTATCGGACAAGCTGGACGGCGAGGGAAATTTAAGCAAGGCGGGCGGGCTTTCTTACCTTACCGAGCTTGCAGAAATCACCCCGTCGGCAGCAAATTACCGCTCTTACTTCGATATCGTAAAACGGGACAGCGTGCATAGAAAGCTCATTCGCGCTTCGCGTAAAATTATCGAAACGTCGATGAAAAGCACGGACGACAAAACCGCGCTTGCGTTCGCGGAAAAAACCGTGTACGATATTTCCAAGCAATCGGAAAACTCCGCGTTGCTTCCTATGGAGGAGGGGGATATTATCGGCGAGGTCTTGCAAAAATTTGAAAAATTGCAGTCCGACCCCAACGCGCTCAAAGGGATTTCCACGGGTTATCGTTATTTGGATAAAATGACGCACGGCTTACAACCGGGCGCGCTAATCGTCCTTGCGGCACGCCCTGGTATGGGGAAAACCTCGCTCGCCATGAACCTTGTCGAAAACGCCGCCCTTCGAGGTGGCAAAACGTGCGCCGTATTCTCCTTGGAAATGCCGCGCAGCGAAATTGTACAGCGTTTGATTTGTTCGTATGCCAACGTCAGTATGCAAAACGCCCTTTCGGGCAATTTGACGGCAAAGGAATGGAAAAAGCTGTTGACGGCAGGGGATAAATTAAAAAAGAGCAACATCTACATCGACGATTCGTCAGTGGTCACGCCCGCGGAAATTATGTCCAAATGCCGCCGCTTAAAGACGGCAAACGGCGGGGTGGATATGATTATGATCGACTATATCCAGCTGATGTCCAGCGGCGATTCGAAGATGGCGGGCGCGGAAAATAGACAACAAGAGGTCGCCTCCATCACCCGTGATTTGAAAATTATGGCAAAGGAATTAGGCGTGCCTGTCATCGCCCTTTCCCAGCTCCGCCGTATCCAATCCAAAGAGCCTACCCTTTCCGACCTTCGTGAATCGGGCGCAATCGAGCAAGACGCCGATATCGTTATGTTTATCAACCGTCCCGAAGCGACGGCAACGAAAGAGGAGTTAGAGTCAGGCAAAATCATCAAGGGGGCGGCGGAACTCATTCTTGCCAAGCACAGAGGGGGCGAGCAGGGCAGAGTCCAGCTTAAATTTATCGGCGAATGTACAAAATTCGTGGACGTTGACGCGCAAAACCGCGAGGAAGAGCCTCCTCAGTTCGGCAGAGTCTCTCAACCGCAATCCTTTGACGAGGCGGAAAATCCCGCCGAAGAAGCGTTTACGCCTCCCCCGCCTCCTTACGGCGGCGAAGAAGGGGACGACGAAATCCCTTTTGAATAATTTTTGTTAGGTAAGCTATGCAAACAAAGGTAAAAGAAATCACCCCCGACAGCTTGTCGGAGGCGAAAGCAATTATTTTATCGGGCGGGGTGGTCGGCATTCCGACGGAAACCGTTTACGGGTTGGGGGGCAACGCCTTTGACGATAGCGCGGTAAAAAGGATTTTCGAGGTAAAAGGAAGACCAAACGACAATCCCTTGATTGCGCACGTCCACGAGGGGTACGATTTGACCAAAATCATCTCTTACGACCCGCCGTACACAAAAAAATTACGCGAGGCATTTTGCCCAGGTCCCTTAACCCTTGTCTATCCCTCAAAGAATAAGGTCAGCCCCTACGTCTCTTGCGGACTTGACACCTTGGCGGTGCGTATCCCTTCGCACGCGGGCGCGCAACAATTTTTAAAGGAAGTCGATCTTCCCATCGTCGCCCCCAGCGCCAATTTGTCTCGCCACGTCAGTCCCACTTCCGCGCAACACGTTTTGGACGATTTCGACGGAAAAATTCCTCTTATTTTGGACGGCGGTCAATGCGTGGGCGGGATCGAAAGTACCGTCTGCGACGTCACGGGCGACGTGCCCGTTATTTTGCGACCGGGGCTTGTCACAAGGGAAATGATTGCCAAGGTCGTTGGGGACTGTCGGCAGTATGACCCTACCTTTAAAAAAGGGGAACGGGTGAAAAGTCCGGGGGTTTTGTACAAGCATTATTCCCCCCGTTGTGAAACGGCGTTTTTCGAGGCAAAAAACGTCAATTTGGCAAAATCGCGTTATATGGCTGAAACCCTTTTAAATAAAGAGGTTGCGGTGCTTTGCGAGGAAAAATGGATTTGCGAATTTGAAAAAATGGGCGCTAAGGTGCTCAACCTCGGGAAAACAGAGGGGGAAATGGCGTCAAGGCTGTATGGGCTGTTGCGCGAGGCGGAAGGGCTTTGCCAGCTTCTTATCGTCGTCGAACCGACGAAAAAAGACGGCGCGATGGTGGGGGTTTTAAACAGACTTCACAAGGCTTGCGCCTCTCAGGATATCCCTCATTAAGGGCAAAATGGATAGGGCAGGTATCAAATGAACGAAAAAAAAGTAAAAACGGTTGTCTTTGTTTGCACGGGCAACACTTGCCGCTCTCCCATGGCGGAGGCAATTTTGCGGTCAGAGCTAAAACGCCGCCAAATTGAAAACGTTTGCGTTTATTCGGCAGGGTTAAAGGTTTCCTCCCCTTCCCCCATCAATTTCAATGCGGCGAAAACCCTTACAAATAAAGGCTTACAGCTACTTAACTTTACCTCAAAATTAGTGGATGAAAAGGTGTTTTTAGCGGACGCAGTGGTGGCTATGACGGAGGAAATCTTACAAAAATTAAAGGCGATAAAAGCCTTTGGCGTGCAGGCTGGAAAGCTAAAAAAAGGCAAAAATAACCTCTATTCCTTTAAGGGCTTGACGGGTGCGGACGTGAGCGACCCGTACGGCAAAGGCGAGGAGGAATATAATAGGGTATTTACCCAATTAGAGGGGGGTATGTCCGCGATCATTGAAAAATTCCTTGTAAAAAAACCAAGGGCAAAACGCAAAACAACCACCCAAACAACCACCAAAAAACGAACAAAAAAAGGAGAATGAAATATGAAAATTGCACTTGCTTGCGACCACGGCGCGCTCAACTTAAAAAAAGCCGTACAAAAATATTTAACCAAATGCGGCCACGAATTTTTGGACTTCGGCACGTACTCAACCGATTCTTGCGATTATCCCGATTTCGCTTTGCAAGCCGCCGAAGCCGTTTCCCGCGGTGAATGCGACCGTGGTATCGTCGTTTGCTCTTCGGGGATCGGCGTTTCTATCGTTGCAAACAAAGTTCCAGGGGTGCGCTGCGCGCATTGTCACGATACCTATTGCGCAAAATATACCCGCCTGCACAACGACGCAAATATGCTTGCGATGGGCGAAAAAGTCGTCGGCGCGGGCTTGATGGAAGAAATCGTGCATTTGTTTTTAACCACCGAATTTGAGGGCGGCGAACGGCACGAACGCCGCATCGCAAAGATTAAGGCAATCGAAGAAAAATATTGCAAATAAAGCCGTCGAAGGCAGGAAAATAAAAGGAAAGAGGTGTTTTATGGCTACGCTTGAATTTTACGAAAATAAGAAATTTCACCACGTTCAGCACCCGCTGATCGAACATAAATTGGCGATTCTTCGCGACGTCAAAACTCCCACCAAGCAGTTTAGCGAGCTGGTGGAAGAAATTTCCACTTTGCTCACCTACGAGGCGACGAAGGATCTGCCTTTGCAAGAGGTTGCCGTGGAAACTCCGTTAGAGCTTGCGCCTTGTCGTATGCTTGCTGGCAGAGCGGTTGGCGTCGTGCCTATTTTGCGCGCGGGGCTGGGTATGGTTTCGGGCGTGACGAAATTGTTGCCCGACGCAAAAGTAGGGCATATCGGTCTTTATCGTGACCACGAAACTCATCAGCCCGTTGAATATTATTGCAAATTGCCCGCCGACGCGGCGGAAAGAACGCTGATTGTCGTCGATCCCATGCTGGCGACGGGCGGCAGTGCCTCCGACGCAATCGCAATGATCAAAAAACGCGGAGTGACGAAAATCAAGCTTTGCTGTATCGTCAGCGCCTCCGAAGGCGTTAGACGGATTTTAGCCGACCACCCCGACGTCGATTTGTACGTGGCGACGGTGGACCGTTGCTTAAACGAAAATTGTTACATCTTGCCCGGGCTTGGCGACGCGGGCGACCGTTTGTTTGGAACGAAATAAAATTCGGTTTTATCAAAAATGGCGTAGGCAGGTACGCGTTGAACGGTTTTTTGCCCCACTTGGGGCTTAAAAGGAGAATAGTATGGGAAAGATCGTTGCGATCGGCGGGGGCGAGCTTCGCGAAAAGAGTACTTTAAAAATTGACGAATATATCGTTTCGTTGGGAAAAGCGCGGGCGGGGGATCGACGGGCGAACGCGTTGTTTATTCCCACCGCCAGCCACGATTTTATGCCCTATTATAATACTTTTCATAAGGTTTATACGGGGATTTTTAATGTAAAGACGGACGTTGCACTGACGGTGTTTAAAGAGGTTGATTTGGAAAAGCTAAAAGGGAAGTTTGAAAAGGCTGACATCGTGTACGTTGGGGGCGGCGATACCGTTTTTATGATGGAGGAGTGGAAAAAATCGGGCTTGTTGCCTTTGTTGAAAGACGCGTATGATCGCGGCGTAATTATCGCGGGACTGTCCGCAGGGGCGATTTGCTGGTTTTCGGATATCTATACGGACTCGTTAAAGACAGAGGACGGAGTAAAATATGCTATGTTTCAAGGATTAAATTGGATAAAAGGAATAATTTCTCCGCATTATGGGTCAAGAATGCTTGACTTTGATAAAATTGTGTGCTATAATTACGACTGTGCTTACGGGTTGGAGGACGATTCCGCGATCGTAATTGAGGACGGAAAAATCGTCGGCAGCGTAAGTGCAGGCGGCACGGCGTGGCGTATTGAACGCGAAAACGGCGGGCTGAAAAAGACGGCAATAAAGGAAATTTAGCCTTTATTGCACAATATTTGCGGACGTGGCGAAATTGGCAGACGCGCAGGTTTCAGGTTCCTGTGGGTAACTCCGTATGGGTTCAAGTCCCTTCGTCCGCACCAAAATAGCGGGTTTTTTAGCAAAAAAGGCTAAAAAACCCGCGTTTTTTGCTGTTTGGCGAAGATTAAAAAGGGATTTTTGGGGAACATTTTGGGGGAAGATCCCCGACGTTTACCACCGATTTAACTTTTTTCCTTCTGAAAGAAGGTAGTCGTCAGATAGATCTGTGTAAGCGTTTCCCAGCGCGCCCAGCGAGTGGCCCGCAAACTCTTTCAAGGCGTACTCCGAAACGCCGCACTCTTTACACCGGGAATAGAAGGTAGTTCGCAGATCGTACAGCTTGTGATCGGGCAACGCTCTTTTGATCTGATCGCGCAGGCTGTCAAGGTTCGGAATCTTAAACACGCCGTCCTTTGGCAAGTAGGGGCGCAGCCGTTTGATGATCGGGATCCGTTTGTATTCGGTCTTCTTCGTTTTACGCTTGCTGTTGATCGTTTCGATAAAGTCGCCGCGGATCCTGACGTGTAAAAGTTCATTCGGGCGCAAGCCGCAATAGAGGGCGAGAGCTGCCGCCGTTTTAAAATCGTCACGGGGCAACGTTGCAAAGAGGATCGTTTCTTCTTCCTTCGTCAACGCGGATCCACTTTGCCTTTCGTGCTGGACATGCGGCACGACGTCAAGGGGGTTGCGTTGGATCAGCGCGTGCGCCATCGCGCCTTTGAAGACGATGGACATCAAAGAAAAAACTTCGTCCGCCGTTTTTCCTTTGCCGCTTTCGATGATTGCGTCTAACAAGTTTTTGCAATCAGTCGGCGTGATTTTTTTAATCGGCATTTCCCCGAAGTGGGGAAAGATGTGGTTTTTGCAACGTATCAGATCGTTTTGATAGGTCAGCGCGCTGATCTTCGCCTTTCTAAAATTTTCAAAATAGTAGAGGGCGAAGGCGGTGAACGTCGTAGGAACGCCGTTTGGCTGACCGTCGTCCCGTTCCGATGGCGACGCGTTGCGCATTTTTTTGAGCATGTTTTCCTTGGCAAGTTCAACCGTCTTGCCGCTGGCGGAAAGGTTGTAACCGTTTGCGCGGTAGCGGATCTCGTACGTCCAGCCTGTTCCGCATACACGGCGGCGCATACGGCACCGCTTACGGTTTACGAGTATCAGTTTTCTAAAAAAATTAGGCATTTGTTTAATCTCCTTTTCGGTAAATTCAACAAAACCTTCCTCGTCCGACGTCCCCACGTCGGGCTTTTTTTCGTTTGGGTAAAAATTTTCCTCTTGCTGTTCGGCAAGAGGCTTTTTTGTCCCCGTGAAGGGGATCGGGTTGTCGGGGACGAATTGAAGAAGGGGTTTAAAATCTTCTTTCGCTTCGGCGCGTCCGAGCAGGTGGTGCAAAATTTTCAATGCGTCTTCTAAAAGCTTTTTTTCGTAATTGTCCATTTGGGGCAATCCTCCTATTTTTTGGTAGGAAGATTGTAGCGTATTTTTCAGCTTTTAGCTCAAAGGCATTTTTTGCGGAATTTATCGAAGAATAAATTACGCAAGATGTACTTTTGTTTTTACGGTTTATTATTTCAATCGAATATCGAAACCGTCCCCGAACAAACAGCATAGGAACAATTTTCAACGGATAATAAATTTACAATACCAACGTCAGATAAGGAAATTTTGAAAGAATACTTTTGTCCGTGAGTTACATTTCCGACGGTATAGACCTGTGATTTTAAAACGTTTCCGTGGGAATCAAGGTATTCCAAAAGAAATTGCAGGTCCTCAATATCCTTTTTGGGATAAAATTCAAGAGAGATACTGACGGGGAAGTTGTAAGATTTATTTATAGTTAAATCGTTTATAGACGCCTTTCTTTCAAAAAGCCCAGGGGTAGAGGTGTTGACATTATTGGCTGAACACATAAGTACGTTGAATCCGCCGTATATGATTGCAATGATAACAAATACCGCAACCAACAATTTCATGAGGCAGCCAGAACAAGATTTTTTTGCCATAAGAAACTCCTTTTAAATATTTTTCTTTTTAATTCCGCGGCGTTCGGCAAAATACCGCGCATATTCTAAAATTTGCCCTTGGTAAAAAGGGTCCAAAGCGTTGAAGATTGAAAGTAATTCTTTTTCCTCTGGGGACTGTTCAATCGCTTTTTCTTTATAAACGATTTGCGTTTCAACCCCCAGAGCCAGCTCAATGGCTTTAATTGTGCTTTCGCGAGGATCGGGGGTATAACCTGCAAAAATGTTTTTAATTGTTCCCAAAGGGATACCAGATCGGGCTGATATATCTTGATATGTCAGCCCTCTTTCGCGCTTCGTCCGTTTCCAAAGATTAAGATCCATATAGCACCTCCCATTAACACTTTACAAAAAAAGTCACGATTAGTAAACTTTTTTTAAAAAAACGCTTGACAAAGTCACGAATTTGGGCTATAATCAAAACAAATTAAGTCACGAATAAATGACCGTGCGGGGAATTTTCGTTTGAAATAGGGCGGAAAGACGGCGCGAGGAGGAAAGATAAAATGGAAATGCCGATATGGGCTATGATTTTAGCTTGCATAGGGTTAGTTGTAATGGCAACGGGTATGATTTTGGATAATATCGCAAGCCGTAAGTATGAAAAAAAAAGAAAAGAATTTATTGAGAAATTAGAATTGGGGGAAGTAAAGCCGGAAGAATGGATAACGCAGAAATATGAAATCTTGGTAGGCAACGGAATGGTAACGAGTCTTGTTGGTGCGTTCTTAACGTTGCCGTTTGGGATTATTCAATTAGTTACGGCTTTTATATAAGCGGAAAGACGGCGCGAGGAAGGCGAAAAAAAGGAAGGGCGGCAGGTAATGGCAAAGGGAAAGAGCAAGCCGACGTTAGAAATAACAATCAAAGATAGCCGCAGCGGATCACAAGCGGCGTATCTAGGCGACGGTAGCTATCTTTTGATGATGTTTCAGCAGAACGAGGACGAAGAAGACAAGGGGCGGATTTTTACAAAATTCAGAGCAAATTATAACCAGCAGGCAGAGATCGAAAGCTTGTTTTTGTCGTTGCTGAACATGATCAAGACAATGATCGGAAAGCGTCCGTATCTGATGGAGCTTGTGATGAAATGGCTGGACGGGAAATTTGGGGACGAGCTTTTCAAAGAGCTGCCGCAGGAGCCGACGGCAAAGGTCGAGGAGCCAACGTCGGGAACGGAGCCGAAGTCGGAGAGCTGCGCGCCGAAGATCGAAGAGGCGAAGGAGCAGCCCACGAGCCAGCCGCAGGGCGAGGGAGAACCCGCGCAGGAATCGGCGGCGAACGGTTGATTTTAACGCACAAACGGGAACATATTTTACTCCTTAAAAACCGAACGCGCGGGCGGTATAACCCGCGAACCCTGCGGGGGAAGGTGCAGGGAGATCACACGATGACAACGCTTTCGGGCTGCAACGTCTGAAACGGGGTTAAATATATTTTCAAAGGAAGGTTGTTACAAATGGAAGGAAAGCTGTATTTGAACGACGTCGAGCGTTTAGCGCTGGACAAGTGGGTGGAGTTTCACTGTGGGGACGTCATCGAATTGTCCCTCAACGGCGTATGGGTGCGCGCGCGGATCGAAATGAACGGTCGGGGCGAGTGGTACGCGGTAGGGTTGCCGGGTTTAAAGCTGAAAGGCTTGACGGCGCGTGAGGTGACGAGATGATGGCTGCGGAAATTCTTTTAAGCGTACTATTGAGCGAGCTGGTGGGCTTGTTTTTATTGCTGATGTTTGTGCTGGGCGCGATCATCGTTGAGAAGGTCGTGGACGTGAAGTCGTTAAGGCTGCGCGTTTCGCGGGTGAAGGAGCTGGAAGAAAAAAACGGCACGCTGTACGAGGAGACGGAAACTCTGCGTCGGAACGTAGAAGAATATAAGCAGCTGGCGATTAAGTATCAACGCGAAATGGACAAGGCGCGGGAAGAGCAAAAAGAAACGGTAGAGCGTATTTTGGACCTTGTAAAAAGTTGCGGATATTCCGCCCCGACTGACGATGAAGAAAGAGGGTATAACGGTGCGCTTTGTGACGTCGTTGGTAAAATAAAAATTGTGTTCGGGGGTGAATCTGATGACGTACATTGATTTGCGCCTTACGGGAACAGAAGAAGAAATTATGACGTTTGTCGGACGTCTTGGCGAACAGTTTGACGTGGTGAACGTCAGCAAATTTTATGCGAACCGCGGGCGCGGAAATGACGGGCGCGTTTACGTGCAGGTACGCGTGCCGACGGTGCAGGAGGGCGAAGATGGAAAAGAATAAGGTTTTGCCCGGTCAGCTGCGCATGGAGGAAGTCGCGAGAAAAAAGAAGGAAACGTCGCCAGCGTTCAAGTTGACGACGGCGGAAAAGCGGTTAATCAAGGCTTATTATAAATACCGTTCGGTAATTTGTGAAAAGCCAACAATCAACGACATCTTGTTTATATTCAAGTGGGACGAGCCGACGCGGACGCGTTACGTCCCGGCGTGGCGGGATTTTTCGCTGGACGATCAAGAACATCAAGGGGCGTTTGAGCTGGTACGCGGCGCGATCAGCGGCTATCTGATCGAGCTGGACGAGGCGAACGGGTCGATGTTCGATTTGAAATTTTTATATCGAAAATAAAATTCTCCAAATAATTTTTTTCCAGTTCCTACGGCTCTGGTCAAAAGCCGTGGACCATTCGCCGAAGCTTTTTCATGTGTTTTGGCTAAGGCGAAAACAACCTTTCATAGGGGGGCGTTGTGTGACCGTCCCCCTGCAAAAGGAAGGTGCGAGGGGAACCGAACCGCAGACAGCGGAGGTAATAAATAACAAGCGGAGGCAAAAAATGGCAAAAAAGAGTGGCAAAACGTGGTTGTGGATTGCAGGTGCGGTGGTTGCGGTGATCGTATTGTTTGGTGCGTTGATCGGGTTTACGCGCGACGATGAGGTGAAGTTGAACGCATTGACGGGCTTTGAAGTGGGCGCAGTTGAGGCGGACGGAGACTTTAAGAGCGACGAAAAGACGAACATCGTTTCCGATCTGATCCCCGTGGAGGGCATGAAGGTAGAGAACGACAGCGACGAGCTGTCCTACGTCGTGCATTTTTACGACAAAGACGAAGAGTATATTTCGTCCACGGAACCGTTCACGGGCAAGTTTGACGCAGCGGAAGTGGTGATCCCCGACACGGCGAAGTATGCGCGCGTAGAGTTCACGCACGAGGAAGACGATGAAATTTCCCTTTCTGAACGTCTTGAATATTTGAAAGACGTGGAAGTTTCGTACGTCAAAGACTAAGGAGGGCGCGCTATGTCAGGCGGAAAGAAGATTGTAAAAAGCATTATATTTTCGCTTGTCGGCGTGCTTTTGGGCGGACTGATCGGCAATCTGGCGCGTAACGCTTTGGGCGACGCGCCGGACGCGCAGGTCGTTATGCGTCGGTATGCGATTGACTACGTGTATATGTACGAAGGGAAGGAAAAGGCGGTGGACGAGTTTTTGTTCGCCAGCGAAGGATCCTATCCCGTCACGTATTCGTATAAGTACGGCGCGGAGATCTCGCCGCTGTTGGGCGAGATGAAAAAAACGGAGTTTGAGGGCAAGACGTGCTGGGTTGGTTCGGAGGTATCGGACCCGAACGACGACAACACGTCGTATGCGTTTTATGGTTGGTATTGGGATCCTGACTATGAACGCCCGTTCGACGGGAAGATACAAAAAGGCACGCTGGGCGACATAAAGCTATACGCGAAAATCGGGGTTAGCTCTTGGACGGATTTCTATTAAGGTGAATCTATGAAAAAACTGAAAAAAATCATCGCGATCGCATTGGTCGCGATGTCGGCATTTACCGTATGCGGGTGCGGGGAGGAGGCGAAGGAAACGCCGACGAGCGAGCCGCAAGACTGGACGGAATTTTATTAAGGAGAAAAAGGCATGGACGAAAAGAAATTTAATTGGGGAAAACGGATTGCGGTTGCGCTGGCGTTTGTGACGGTTGGCAGCATTGCGATGATTGCAGGCGGGCAATACGCGGCAAAACGTAAGCGGGACGAACAGCCGCAGGCGGCGATTGAAAACACGATCATCACGCCGCAGCAATCGAACGGGATCAAGCTGATGAGCGCGACGATCGCCCCGGAAGATTATGAAGAGTACGGCGTGGCGGCGACGGCGGAAAGTGCGATGACGTTGACGGCGACGATCACGCCCGCCAACGCGACGAATAAAAAGGTTGACTGGTCGGTGGCGTGGGTCAACGCGTCCTCTACGTGGGCGACGGGGAAGACGGTGACGGACTACGTAACGGTGACGACGGCGACGGACGGCGCGCTGACGGCGACGGTTTCCTGCTTAAAGGCTTTCGGGGAACAGATCACGGTGAAGGTCGCGTCGCGGGAAAATGCGACGAAGGCGGCGAGCTGTACGGTGGATTATGTGAAAAAGTTTGACGGGGCAGATATTGCTATTTGCGCTCCGACTGGCGGTCACGATTACACCTTTACGTTTGAAGAAGATAGTTTGACGTTCCCCGGCGGATTAACTGATGGGGCAATCTTGAACAATGAGGGGATTTTTTATACGGACGGGACAATTTTTAAAGAATGCAGCGTAAGTCCGCAGATATATCTTCGCGAAGATACGCTTACTACAATCAATGCCGCCTTGGGTACGTCGTTTATTATTGCGGACGGTGGGGCAAATGGTTTGCAGATAGAAATTGACGACGATCACCCCGCGTACTGGACGGATTTAATCAGCGTTGACGGGACGGGCAAAACGTTGACGGAAGACAGCGAAAATTGCGCGGTTTTGGAAAGCTATCTTGCAAATAATTCGTCTTTGGTTTTGTTTACGCTGGAAATCACGGTTGAGGGTGAATATCAAGAAACGATTAAAAAGAGCTGGGACGTACTCTTTGATACGGACTATTTGACGGTAGCGGTGCAATCGGTCGCGGTGAGCGATAGCGGGATCACGTTTTAAGAGGTGAGCGATGACGAAGGTAAAAAGCGTAGTGCTGATCGTCCTTTCGTCGTTGACGTTGATCATGGCGATCGGCGCGCTGTCCAACGTAGGGCGGGGCGATCGCGACGGCGGGACGTCTGACAGCGGGATCACGGTCACGCCAGACGTTGACGTGACGGGGATCGAGCTGAACGAGGACGGAATTATTTTTTGAGGTAAAAAAAATGAAAAAGACTATACATAAACTTTCTCATATTCTCTCGGGGTGCTTGCTGGCGGCGTTGTGTTTTGCAACGTCGCTTGCGGGCATTTTCACTGGGGCAGGTACGAAAGCACGGGAAACGGTGACCGCCTCGGCGGCTTTCGGTGTGGCTGATACACGGAAAGAGCTTGCCGACAATAATTTTGAATTTGCGGCGGGCGCGGCGTTAGCGCCAAAAGACGTGACGGACGAGGCGGGAAATAAACGCGTTTCCATGAATAGAATGTCGTTTACGTTGTTAGTTCCCAACGAGGCGGCTATTAAGTCGAACCACGAGAAGGACAAAGGCAGCTACACGTTTACGCTGCACCGTATGCACGGCGAAAAGAGTTATACGCCGGTTGCGCGGTTTTATATCACTTGGTCGGGTTCGGTCGTCATCGGCTACAAAAAGGAGCTGGCGACGACGAAGGACACCTTCGAATTTACGCCCGATCAGTTGCAGGGATCGGATTGGTCGAGAGTTAATTCGATCGGGTATGCAGCGCAGAAAGCACTGTATGAAACGCAGGGTTACGAGCTGATGTTTATCAATCAGAACGTCACGGAGAACGTCTTGGAAACGTGGACAGCGGAGGAAAGCTATAACGGGCGGTGGGATCATCGTTTTTTGCGGTTTGTAATCAATACCAACTCTGTCACGACGGATTATTTCGTGCGGTTTGAATACAAGGTCGAGCGGTACTATAAAGAGACGGGTAAGCTGCCGTTTATAGGCGACGTGACGATTGCTGAAGGGTATAAGACGGAGGCGCAGGGCGTGATTGATTCGGACGTGCGGTCGGCGCGTCAGATCTTGGTGAACATGGACGCGGCGGGAAAGTTGGAATATGAAATGGAACGTCTGGCGAGTGACGAGGAGATCAGTGACGCGGCGTTGGCGGTCGAAACGGCGCAGGAGATCATCGCGAACGAAAAGAAAGAAGTGACCGTTTCCTATTTGAGGCAGATTGGGAAGACGCCGTTTGCGGAGAAGGTGACGGAAACGGTGGAGGTCCCGTTTGAGAACGGGGGCTTGACGGTTGACGCGGTGGCGGCTGCATTGGACGTCAAGAGCTTTGAGGCGTTGGATTCGGAGTGCTACGGGTTTGTATATAACGCAACGTCGGATACATACAATGCGCGGTATTTGAAAAACATTTATTTGACGATCCGCACGGTGGACGGGAACACGCCCGACGCGGCGGACGACGGGTCGCAAAAGTACTATTTAGATATTAATCAATCCTTTGCGGACTATTACGGCGCGTTGAAGGATCGCGGGCATATTTCGGAAAGTCAATACGAATGGTTGTTCAGTAAGATCCTTTCGACTTATCCCGCGCTGTCGGGGAAGAAGATGGGCGAGGTGTACGGATATTTCGGCTATGCGGTAATACCGGAGCTTAAATATTCGATTAACGGTTTCTTTGATGAAATCTTTGCTATGGAAAGGTCGTATAAAGGTGCGGTGTATTCGCAGACGTGGGACGAAAACCTTTCCGCCAGCGAGTATGACGACTTGCTTGATCACTTCCAATACGGCTGGTTGGAGAGAGCGTGGCACGGGTTTTTGAATAATACGGCAGGCGGGGGAAATAATCCCGCGACGCATATCGCGTTTTACTGTGACGAGTTCGCGCCCGACGCGGTGATCTCTGACAATGGGACGGCGGACGTCGAGGACAACGACGGGCTGATCGAAAACACCGTGCAAAAGGTTGTGGTCGAGATTAAAGATACTATTTCGGGCGACAACGAAGAGGGGCGCGGGCTGAAAGTTATTTTGGGCGTTGCTATCGGCGGCTTGGCGGTGTTCGGGATTGCATACGGCGTGATCAAGCTGAAAAACCTTTCGGAGAGTAAGAAGTGAAAAAAAACTTGATTTGGCGCGTGCTGGGCATGCTGGCGATCATCTATTTGATCGGCGGGGTGCTGTACGCAGGCAACCTTGCGTTGCAGGGGATTTGACGGAAAGATGACGAAACGAACGAAAAGGCAAAAGGTGCATATCATATTAACAGCGGCGTTTTTAATCGCCGCGCTTGCCTTTTCAATTTTTCGTTTCGAAATGGTGTTCGGGCGTATCGTGCAGGCGGTAGTGGATTTGGGGAACAGTATCGCGTTTTACTGTCTATATCCATTCTATATGGAAGATCTTGTGACGGTAACGGTGACGGAGTTCCCGCCGACGATGGAAACGCTGCTGCCGCTGACGTTTGCGGAGTTCAAGGCGTTCTTTGCGCGGTTTAAAGATTTGCTCTTCGATTTCGGGACGTGGAAAGCATATACGCTGATGATCTTGGACAAGCTGGGGAGATTTGCGGAGGTGGTGTCGCCGTTCTTGATCCCTGCGCTGGCGGTGTTCTTGGTATTGTTTATCAAATACCTCCTCGTAAATAAGCCAAAGAAAAAGAAAGAGGGCGAGGAAGAGCCGCCCGCGCCGAAGTACCCGGACGAGCTGCTGGAAGATTCGGCGGCGTTGGAATGGTACAAACGGAACGTAGAGAAGAGAGTGGAACGCCCCATCGCGCGGGAGGTGCGCGCGTACGTTGAATTTTTTGCCGCGCAGCGGTGGTACGTCAAATGGGCGTTTATCCTCGTTTGGGCGTATAATTTCAACGTCTTGACGATCGCGATTGAGGGGCTGGCGTGGATCTTCTACGTGGCGATGTCCACGGAATACGGTACGTTCTTTTTGCAGGTTGCAAAGCTGGTCTGTGATTTGGCTGTGCCGTTTAGCTTTTTCCCGTGGTGGGCGGAGGCAATTATTTATTTTAAGATCTTCGATATGTTGCGTCGGCACATTGGAAAGAAACGGCTGTTAAAACGTATCGAAAAGGATGACGAGTTTTTAGACAAGCACCCGGGCGCGCTGTTGATCTTTGGGAAACAGCGCAGCAAAAAGACGTCGCTATTAGTGACGTTGAAGATGATTTTTGAAAGGCGGTTTCGAAAGAAAGCGTTTGAAAAGTTTAAGCTGCGGGACAAGCAGTTTCCGTATTTCCCGTGGTGGCACGTTGAACAGATCGTCAAGCGTTGCCGCGACGTACAGTTTAAAACGTTGGACGATATGGCGATTTTCGCGCTGTCGGTCAAAGCAGCCGTGGAGGAAACGAACAAGCGGAAGTTTGAATTTCGCCGCGTTCTCCTGCGGCAATACTACGGATTTAACGTTGACTACGTCGTGGCGTATGCAAAGCAATACAACATGACGTATGACAACGGGGTTTACGAGATCAGCGTGTGGGAGGCGTTGGAGAGGTACACGCAGCTATATTGCATATACAGTCACCCGACGCCGCTGGATATATCGACAGTATCAATCCGCGAGGATTTCACGTTCAAGGATCACGGGTACTTCCCTATCTTTGACGGCAACCCGTTTAGGGGAACGCAGGACAGCCGCAAATATAGTCAGTACGGACATCGTATGAAATTTGACATCTTCCGCCCGGGGGAAACGTTCAACGAAGGGACGCGTTTTGAAGAGGCGGTCGAATATGGAATCGGGGTTTGTCCGGAGTTTGCAAAAGAACGTAAGAACAAGAACACGCGGGGAACACAGCAGGATATCAATGGGCGGGTCAATCAAAATAATGACCTCTTCGATTTGGATACGAAGCTACGGGGACAGATTGCGACGATTGATTTCTTTGACTTTTGGGTTTGGCTCTTCGATGACCAGCGGGCGGACAGCTTGAACGCGGAAAACAAGGATTTGACGACGGGGGTCTTAATTAAAGAGAGATCGGACGCGCAGATCGTTATGCCGGGATATGCGATTGAGCAGCTGCTAGGGATCGTCTTCGGCAAAATGCGCGACGTCATCAAATACGGAATCCGCAACCGCAAACGGAAGAAGGAGACGTTGCTGGTGCATTTGCTGGACAAGCTGTATATACCGTTTTTCCGTCATTGTGATCGGATTGAGAATTTCTATTCGGTCTATACGTTGAAGGTAAAGACGACGGACGAAATGGACGGAGAGGTGCTGGGCGAGCGCGAAACGCTGTATATCCCCAACGCGTTCACGTATAACAACCGATTTGCAACGGACAGTTACCGTGATTTTTACCGTCGGAAATATCGTCAGGCGGATCGCACGTTGAACAAGATCAAACAGTTTGGCGGGCTTTATCCGACGGGGGGCGAGTATGAAGAAATGCAGAGTTTCCTTGTGGCGGATCTCAATCACTGGTATCAGGACAAAAAAGCGGGGTAATAGGGGCGACGCCCCTATATGCAGCCTAAAAAAACGGCTGTTCAACGCGTACATGGTAGGGGTAAACGGCGCAAACGTTGCCCCGCCGCGTGCGTACTCATTAACCAGCCCGCGCCGCAGGGTTGCGGCGCGTAAGCAACAGCCAAACAAACCGATACAACACTTTTTGCGAAATAGGATTTTTTTTCGTTGTGATTTTTTTCCGTTCGTTTGCGGGCAACCGTCGGAAAAAATCCTCGAAAAAAAATCCCGCAAAAAGTATCGGTCTGGCAATTTGTTAAATACTACCGCTTCCGTTCCCGACGACGGAGGGCGCGTAAGCGTCCCGAACGGAGGAGGGCGCATTTTGAAAAAATAACCGGAAAGGGGCGAAAACATGAAACGGGCGATAAAGATCGAGAACCTTCCGGCGCTCGATGAGACGTCGCGCGACGTGCTGCGCGTGATCGCCCTGCATTTGGGGGATCGCGAAGGCGCGTACGTAGATTATACGACGATTGCGAAGTCGTTGGATCTAACGCGACCTGCCGTCGCCAGCGCGGTTGAACGATTGAAAAAAAAGCGCGTGCTTGCCGAAGAGCACGGGCGATTGAAAATTATAAATTCGGTATTGGTTTAAAAAAGGAAAGGTTGAAAAAATGGATCAAGTACAGAAAAGGCGGAAAGATGGCTACATATTGCTACCGTATCGGTTGATCAGAACGTGCCAAACGGTGCTGGAATCGTTGATTGCTGGTACGATTTGGAGTTTTGCCTCCGAAGGTAAGGTTTGCAATTTTGGGCATAAAACCTTCCAAAACAAGCTGAACGTATCGAAGAGTACGGTTTCGCGCAAGACCAAGCGCATAGGCGACCGTGCGGATTTTACCGTGCAGCGGAACGGTGGGAAGGCGAGTACGTATTCGACGACCTTTGAGCTGGACGAAGGATCCTTCATTGATTTCCCGACGTGGTTGGCTCAGCCGTTCGTTTGGGACGGTCAGACGATTAATTTGACGCCGTCTGAACAGTTGGTTTTGGCTATGATCTATACATATACAAAGAGCGATAAAGCGTCGGGGGCGTATAGATCGTTTGTTGGATCTCCTGCAACGATTGCGCAACGTTTAAACGACGTTGTCTGTGCGCGCACGGTGCAGGCGTCGATCCTTCGGCTGGAAAAATTGGGACTGATTGAACGGAAAAAGAAGGCAGTCAATGCGCATGGGGAAGGACTGGGTGAATACGTTGCTGTAATGGCGCGATTCCGCGCGATTGAAAAGGCGAAAAAGAAGGCGGCGAAGCGTAAGGCGTGGGAAGAAGAAAAGGCGAAAAAGAAGGCAGTCAACGCCGCAGAAACGCAAAATAAAACGAACGGTTATAACGAACGGCGGATTATTGATCTTAACTGTAAGAGCGAACGTGATCATTTTTACGCGCAAAGGAAGGACGCAAACGAAGCTGCGGCGGAGAAATACGAGGCGGCAGCGTTTAAAAATTTCCCTCGTCTGGCGGAGCTGACGTTTGAAATTAAGAAGATGGAGCCTGCGCTCGGGCGGGCTGAACATTATGGCGACGTCACGTTGCCCGTCCTTTTGGCGAAGAAAAAGCAGCTAGAAGAAGAAAAGCGCGCGCTGATGAGGCGGAACGGGATCGAAGAGGCGCGTTTCCATGCGCGGGCGTACGTGCGCTGTAAACTATGCAACGATACGGGGTACTTTAAAAACGGCGCGTACTGCGATTGCTGGAAGCTACAAAGGACGTAACGTTGCGGGTGTTGGTTTAAGGCTAATTGGATAAAAAAAGAAAGCGCGGGTTTCGCGCTTTTCGTCGTAGAAAGAAAAAGAATCGAGGCGGCAAAATCGCCCGGTTTTTTATTTTTCGATTTTACCTATCTAAAAAAGAAGATTTGGGGTAGGAAAAAAACGTCGGGCAAGTGTAGGAAAAAAACGTACAGCGGCTATAATACAATTATACGCCTAATTGATTGAAAGGACGTCTATTCGCGCGCGTGCGCGTGTAAAGCGCACGTCGTCGCGCTGATGGGCGCGGAGAGCCGCGCCCGGTGAGAAGGTAGAATCCAAACGTGAACGCCTGCGCGGCGTTCGGAAGAAGGACGGAATCGAAACGGCGGCGACGTCGCAGGCGAACCCCGCCGAACCAGCCGCAGGAAGGCTGATAAAATCGGAAGTCCTGCGCCAGCGCGTAAAAAACGCCCCGTTTTGGGGCGTTGAGGAAGGTTTTATTGTTTGGGGAATGATGGGGAAAATTGGCTGAAAGCCTTATAAATAAAGGCTTTTCTTTGGGTTCAAG